>NZ_BAZI01000088.1 GCF_001310775.1 Stenotrophomonas pictorum JCM 9942 | reverse complement strand
AGCGCGTGGCCTGCTCATGGCCCCACCAGCCGGCAAAGCGCGGCAGCGAGGTGTCGCGCGCGTGGCGTTCGTGCACGAAGGCGCCGGCGACCGCGCCGGGGCCGGCGTTGAGGTACTTGTAGTGGCACCACACGGCGAAATCCGGGGCGATGTCATGCAGCGCCAGCGGCACGTTGCCGACCGAATGGGCCAGATCGAAGCCGATATTGGCGCCGTGCGCACGCGCCAGCCGGGTGATCGCGGCCAGATCGAACACCTGTCCGCTGCGATACTGCACACCGGGCCACAGCACCAGCGCCACGCGGCGGTCGTGTTCGCCCAGCGCCCGCTCGATGGCCTGCATCGAGATCGTGCCGTTGGGCTCGTCCGGCTGCACTTCGATCAGATCGGTGGCCGGATTGAAACCGTGGAAACGGATCTGCGCCTCGACCGCATGACGGTCGGTGGGGAACGCACCGGCTTCCATCAGGATCGCAGGGCGCTCAAGGGTCGGGCGGTAGAAGCTGACCATCATCAGATGCAGGTTCACGCTCAGCGTGTTCATCGCGACCACTTCGCCGGGCTGTGCGCCCACCACGCGCGCGAGCGAATCGCGCACCAGGCGGTGATAGCCCA
This sequence comes from Stenotrophomonas pictorum JCM 9942, assembly GCF_001310775.1. GTDB lineage: Bacteria > Pseudomonadota > Gammaproteobacteria > Xanthomonadales > Xanthomonadaceae > Stenotrophomonas > Stenotrophomonas pictorum. The sequence goes on along the minus strand of NZ_BAZI01000088.1, from coordinate 8,473 downwards.
TCCAGTGCGTGGGGCCGGTGAAATGGCCTTCCACCGCGATGCTGGACCACAGGTCCATCACTTCCTGCACCATCGCCTTGGCGCCCTTGGGCTGCAGGCCCAGCGAGTTGCCGACGAAGTAGGTCTGGTCGGCGGACTGGTGCTGCGGAATCAGGAACTGGCTGCGCAGGTGGCGCAGCGGATCGGCGGCATCCAAGGCGGTGGCGTGGGCCGGGGACAGGGTTTCGTTCATCGGTACGCAGGTGGCGAGAATGAGCCCGAAGTGTACCTGTCCCGGCACGGTTGCCGGTTGCCTGTTGCGGATGCCGGCAGTGGCGCGGCAGATGGTGCCGGGCGATGGCCGGGGCGCCGTGCGAACCGCACGGAAGGTGCGCTCAGATTTCGGGCGAGGCCGGTGCCGGTAACGGATGCACGGTGCCGCAGCGCTGGCAGCTGCGGTGTTCCAGCGAGGAATGGAACCGGTCGAATACCTTGGGCAGGTCGGTCTCGATGTTCTTCAGGTGGAAGAACTCCTCATAGAGCTTGTGGTTGCAGTGCGGGCAGAACCACATGAAGCCGTCGAGCTCGTGGTCCAGACGCTTGCGCTCGACCACCAGGCCGATCGAGCCGGGCATGCGCTGCGGCGAGTGCGGCACCCGCGGCGGTAGCAGAAAGATCTCGCCGGCGCGGATGGGAATCTCCCGCACCGCGCCGTCTTCCTGCACGCGCAGCACCATCTCGCCCTCGAGCTGGTAGAACCACTCCGGGCCTTCATCCCAGTGGTAGTCGCTGCGGCTGTTGGGGCCGCCGACCACCATCACGATGAAATCGCCGTTCTCGATCATCTTGTTGCCCACCGGCGGCTTCAGCAGGTGGCGATGCTCATCGATCCAGGCGTGCAGATTGAGGGGGAGTGGCAGCATGCGGGGGAGCCTGTGGCGGGAAACGGGCCTGCCCCTGCCGCGGCATCAGCGGCCACAGCAGGGGGTGGGAGGTCAGTGGCGTTTGCCCTTGCGCGGCACGAACGACAGGGCCCTCTCGTAGGCCGGCTGCAGATCTTCCGGGGCGCCCACGTCGATGCCCATCTCGCTGACCCGGCCGTCGCGCAGACTGTAGACCCAGCCGTGCACCATCAGCTTCTGGCCGCGCGCCCAGGCGTCCTGGACGATGGTCGAGCGGCAGGCGTTGACCACCTGCTCGATCACGTTCAACTCGCACAGGCGCGCATGGCGCAGATCCGGGTCGTCGATCTGCGAGAGGATATCGTCATGCTTCTGCGCGACATCGCCGACATGTCGCAGCCAGTTGTCGGCTAGGCCGACGCGCACCTGGTTCAGTGCCGCGTGCACGCCGCCGCAACCGTAATGGCCAACGATCAGGATGTGCTTGATCTTCAGCTGGTCCACCGCGTACTGGATCACGCTCAGGCAGTTCAGGTCGGTATGCACCACCACGTTGGCGACGTTGCGGTGCACGAAGATCTCACCCGGCGCCATGCCGATGATCTGGTTGGCCGGCACGCGTGAATCGGAGCAGCCGATCCACAGGTATTCGGGGTTCTGCTGTTTGGACAGCTGCTGGAAGAATTCCGGATCTTCGCGCTCGATCCGGTCGGCCCAATCACTGTTGTTCTGCAGCAGTTTGCGGATGTCTTTCATGGTCATGCTTCCCTTGCGATCTGGAGGGGGAGGGCGTCGCCGTCATGGAAACGGCGTCGTCGCGGGAAATGGAGGCTGCGCCGCGTCATTGTGGCGTGTCGCGCGATGCGCGGTGGAGCGTCATCCAGTCGGCCAGCTCCTGTGCGCGTGGCGTGGACAGCGCCTGCAGCGCGTGTATCACGGCCTGCTGGTTGGCGGGTGGATGGTTCTGGCCCAGTTTTAGTTTGAGCTGGACCTGCTCGACCACGAAGCGGAATCCGACGATGCCGCGCACTTGACGGCGATGGTCCTCGCGCTGTGGCTCGAACCGCCACTGCTGGCCCACGTCCGCCTCAAAGTGGTCGCTGATATCGACCAGCAGTGCGGCAAGCGCGTCTTCATCGGTGAAGGAGTGCAGTTGTCCGCGCAGCTCGGCCGCCGCGTAGTTCCAGGTCGGAACGCGCGCGGCGCTTTCCTTGTCCGGATACCAGCTGGCCGAGACATAGCCGTGCGGCCCGTCCACCAGGACTTTGGCGGGGGTGCGTTGCCGGGCTTGCGGATTGGGACGCGCCCAGTGCCCGCGCAGCTCGATCTGCTGGTCTTGGCGCCGATACAGCACCGGCAGCCGGGTCAGCTCGGGCAGGCCGTCTTCGCCGGTGGTGAGCAGCGTCACGAACGGGTCGCGTGCCAGCAGCCGGTCCAGCCACTGCAGATCCGTCTCGGCGAAAGCGGCCGGAGTGAACATCCGTGGGGTCAGGCCCGCATGCCAAGCAGCTGGACCATGCGGCCCTGCAACGCGTCGTCATTGTCCGCGTGCGGTGGCTGGATCTCGTGCAGCGAGAAGCCGCGCTGCAGTGCATCCTCCTCGTCGATGCCGTCAAAGGCGACAAACTCGGCATCGAGCAGCTGTGCGCGGGCGGTGTCCTCGCTGTCGTAGCTGAGCGTATTGCCGTCGCTGTCCAGCACCTCGGCGGTGCCGGCCGGACGGATGCGCAGGCGCGCCCAGATCAGGGTGTTGCCCAGTTGCGCCAGCCACCACTGGTCGGTCGCGTTGTCCGAATCGTTCATGTCATTACCTGGGAAAAAAGCCACAGCAGCAGCGCCATGCCCAGCCCGCCGAACATCACCAGCAGCGCGAGGCGCGCCGGGGCTGCCAGTCCGGACAGGGAACGGTCCGGGATGCGGGAGAAGTCGCGGGCCAGCAGCCAGCGCAGGCTGTCGGGTTTGAGGAAAGCGCCGGCGCCGAATTCGGTCGCCAGCGCCGGATGCCGGTCGCGGATATGGATCAGGGTCAGCGGCCAGAAAATCAGGAAGGCGCTGAAGCCGGCAATGGCCACGCCGATGAAGCACAACGCGAAGAACAAGGTCACCGCAGACGCCTCCCTGTCACTGGATCAGAACTCCGCCGAGCCCGGCGCGCGCGGGTAGGGGATCGCGTCGCGGATGTTGCTCAGGCCGCAGACGTATACCACCAGACGCTCGAAGCCCAGGCCGAAGCCGGCGTGCGGCACCGAGCCATAGCGGCGGAAATCGCGGTACCACTGGTAGTGCTCCGGATCCAGGCCGAACTGCGCCATGCGCGCGTCGAGCACGTTCAGGCGCTCCTCGCGCTGGCTGCCGCCGATGATCTCGCCGATGCCCGGGGCCAGCACGTCCATCGCCGCGACGGTCTTGCCGTCATCGTTCAGGCGCATGTAGAAGGCCTTGAAGTGCTCGGGATAGTTGGTCACCACCACCGGGCGACCGACATGCTCCTCGGTCAGCCAGCGCTCGTGTTCGGTCTGCAGGTCCAGGCCCCATTCGACCGGGTAGTCGAACTTCTTGCCCGACTTCTGCAGCAGCGCGATCGCGTCGGTGTACTCGATGCGCTCGAACGGCGCGTTGACGAAGGCTTCCAGGCGGGTGATCGCGTCCTTCTGAACGCGCTCGGCGATGAAGGCCATGTCGTCGGCGCGCTCGTCGAGCACCGCGCGGAACAGGTACTTGAGGAACTCCTCGGCCACGCGCGCGTTCTCGGCCAGATCGGCGAAGGCGATCTCCGGCTCCACCATCCAGAACTCGGCCAGATGGCGGGTGGTGTGGCTGTTCTCGGCGCGGAAGGTCGGACCGAAGGTGTAGACCTTGCTCAGGGCCAACGCGTAGGCCTCGACGTTAAGCTGGCCGGACACGGTCAGGAAGGTCTCCTTGCCGAAGAAGTCGCGGCTGAAGTCGATCCCGCCGTCACCGGTGCGCGGCAGGTTGCTCATGTCCAGGGTGGAGACCCGGAACATCTGACCGGCGCCTTCGGCGTCGGAGGTGGTGATGATCGGGGTGCTGATCCAGTAGAAGCCGTTCTCGTGGAAGTAACGGTGCACGGCCTTGGACAGGCAGTCGCGGATGCGGGTGACGGCGCCGAACAGATTGGTGCGCGGACGCAGATGCGCCACTTCGCGCAGGAACTCCGGCGACATCGGCTTGGGCTGGATCGGGTAGGTCAGCGGATCTTCCACCCAGCCGACAATCTCCAGGCTCTGGCCCTGGATCTCGAAGCTCTGGCCCTTGCCCTGCGACTTCACCAGGGTGCCGGTGGCGATCACCGAGCAGCCCGGGGTCAGCTTCCTGATGTCCTCGAAGTTGGTCAGGGCATCGGTGGCCACGACCTGGATCGGAGCGAAGCCCGAGCCATCGCTGACGTTGACGAAGGCCAGTCCAGCCGAGCCGCGCACCGTGCGCACCCATCCCCGAACCGTGACTTCTCCGCCTTCCGGGAATTTCCCGGCAAGGGCGTGTGCAACGCTGACCACCGTCATGACTTGAATCCTCTGTTGATCGACTCGATCTGTGAATGCGAGATTTTAGCGGCTGTACTGCGGGCAGGCGAGGCATTTATCCACGCTTGCGGTCCGTGGCGGCCGCCCACACCTATAATCGGAACGTAATTCTGCTGGAGTCGTCCCATCATGGCTGTTCATCTGACCCCCGTCGCCCATTCCCGTGTACAGCGCTTTGTCGCCTCCACGCCGGGAGCACTGGGGCTGCGTTTCGGTGTGACCCGCACCGGTTGCTCTGGCTGGGGGCATGTCACCGATCTGGCCCGGGAGCAGCGCGAAGACGATACGGTGTTCGAGCAGGACGGGGTCCGCATCTATGTCGACGCCGATAGCCTGGCGCTGGTGGATGGCACCGAAATCGACTTCGGCAAGCAGGGGCTGAGCGAGACCTTCACCTTCAGGAATCCCAATGCCGCGGCTGAATGCGGGTGCGGCGAGAGCTTCACCACTGACGCCGACAAGGCCTGAGACCAGCATCGCCCGCGGTGTCCGGGGCCGTAGCAATGCCGGGCGCGGGCGCCGCTTCCTGCGCCGGAGCCGCTTTCCTTGCGGCCGCTGGTCGCAGCTGCCATAATTCGCGGCTTCCTGCGCCTCCTGGTGCAGGTTCCTTGCCCCACCTCGATTCAACGCGGGGGGCTGTCCGGCCCATACGGGCCACATCCGAAAGGTAGAAAAACATGAGTCGTCATTACGAAGTCGTGTTCCTGGTCCACCCGGACCAGAGCGAACAGGTTCCGGCCATGATCGAGCGCTACAAGGCGCTGGTCGAGAACGGCAATGGCACCATCCACCGTCTGGAAGACTGGGGCCGTCGTCAGCTGGCTTATCCGATCCAGAATCTGGTCAAGGCCCACTATGTTCTGATGAACATCGAAGCCGACCAGTCGGTTCTGAACGAACTGACCGAAAGCTTCCGCTTCAACGACGCCGTGCTGCGCAACCTGGTCATCAAGCGTGACGAGGCTGACACCGAGCAGTCGCTGATCATGAAGAGCAAGGACGAGAAGGGTGACAAGCCCGAGCGTGGCGAGCGTCGTCGTCGCGACGACGAAGAGGGTGCCACTTCCACCAATGAAGAAGCCGGCGAAGACGCCGCTTCTGCTGAATAAGGAGCGCCACCATGTCCAAGTTCTTCCGTCGCCGCAAGTTCTGCAAGTTCACGGCTGAAGGTGTGAAGGAGATCGACTACAAGGATCTCAACACCCTGCGCCAGTACCTGACCGAGAACGGCAAGATCGTGCCGAGCCGCGTCACCGGTACCAAGTCCAAGTACCAGCGCCAGCTGGCCACGGCCGTCAAGCGCGCCCGTTTCCTGGCTCTGATCCCGTATACGGACAACCACGACGTCTGATTCCGGATTTTCCGGTCTGATCTGCGCGGTTGCGTGCGGAAATCAAACGTAGAACGGATGACGGATGCCTCAGGGCATCCGTTTTCCCACCCGTCCTATTCGGACAGCAAGCGTTGCGGGGCCCTCTGGCGCCGCTAACGAATAACGGAGCAACATCATGAAGCTGATTCTTCTGCAGAAAGTGACCAACCTCGGCGGCCTGGGCGACCTGGTTGACGTGAAGCCGGGCTACGGCCGCAACTTCCTCGTGCCGCAGGGCAAGGCCGTGCCGGCCACCGAGGCCAACGTTGCCGAGTTCGAAGCCAAGCGTGCCGAGTACGAAGCCAAGGCCCAGGCCTCGCACGCCGGCGCACAGGCTCGCGCCGAGAAGCTGGAAGGCGCAAGTGTCACCATCGGTGCGCATGCTTCGACCGAAGGCAAGCTGTACGGCTCGGTCGGCCCGCGTGATATCGCCGAAGCCTTCACCGCTGCCGGCCTGGAGCTGAGCAAGAGCGAAGTGATCATGGGCGAAGGCGCCTTCCGTGCCGTGGGCCAGTACGACGTCACCGTCAAGCTGCACGCCGACGTGGAAGCCACCGTCAAGGTCATCGTCGAAGCCGACGCCTGATCTGCGCTGCCTATGTGCAAGAGGAACGGGCGCCGAAAGGCGCCCGTTTCTTTTTCCGGGGTGAGCCCGGCGCCCGCAGCGCGAGGTGTCGTTATACTCAGTCCCCAGTGCCGTGCTCGTGGCGTTGAATTCCTGAAAATATCAACGACTTGAGAGCGGAAAAGGAACCTTCCGGAATCTTCCCTGCGGTATTGGCCAGCGGCTTCCGGCGCCAGGAAACAGTCTGACTCCATGCGTCTATCCACGATCAAGCTTTCCGGTTTCAAGTCGTTCGTCGACCCCACGACCCTGCACCTGCCCACCAACATGACCGGTGTGGTGGGGCCCAACGGCTGTGGCAAGTCCAACATCATCGACGCCGTGCGCTGGGTGATGGGTGAAAGTTCGGCCAGCCGCCTGCGGGGCGACTCGTTGACCGACGTGATCTTCTCCGGTTCGGCAGGGCGCAAGCCGGTGTCACAGGCGACGGTGGAGCTGATCTTCGACAACACCGACCATACGATTTCCGGCGAGTACGCCTCGTTCAACGAAATCTCGGTCAAGCGCACGGTCAGCCGCGACGGCAGCAGCAACTACTACCTCAATGGCACCAAGTGCCGGCGGCGCGATATCACCGACCTGTTCCTGGGGACCGGTCTGGGGCCACGCAGCTATTCGATCATCGAGCAGGGGATGATCAGCAAGATCATCGAGGCGCGTCCGGAGGACCTGCGCGTGTTCCTGGAGGAGGCGGCGGGCATCTCCAAGTACAAGGAGCGCCGCAAGGAAACCGAAACCCGTATCCGCCACACGCGCGAGAACCTTGATCGCCTCAACGACCTGCGCGATGAGATCAGCAAGCAGCTCGAGCACCTCAAGCGCCAGGCGCGCCAGGCCGAGCAGTACCAGGCGCTGCAGGAAGAGCGTCGGGTCAAGGATGCCGAATGGAAGGCGCTGGAATACCGCGGCCTGGATGGGCGCCTGGGCGGTTTGCGCGAGGCGTTGTCGCGCGAGGAAACCAGGCTGCAACAGCTGATCGCCGAACAGCGCGAGGCCGAGGCACGGATCGAAACCGGCCGCGTGCAGCGCGAGGAAGCGGCGGACCTGCTCAGTCGCGCGCAGGCCGAGTTCTATCAGGTCGGCAGCACCCTGGCGCGGCTGGAGCAGCAGATCCAGCATCAGCGGGAAATGTCCCAGCGTCTGCACAAGGCACGCGATGAAGCGCAGCATGCGCTGGCCGAACTGGGGCAGCACATCAGTGGCGACGAGGCCAAGCTGATGGTGCTGCGCGAAGCGGTGGACAGCGCGGAGCCGCAGCTGGAGCAATTGCAGGAAGACAACGAATTGCGCCAGGAAGCGTTGCGCGAGGCCGAAGCGAAACTGGCCGACTGGCAGCAGCGCTGGGAGGCCCACAACCGCAATACCTCCGAGGCGACCCGCTCGGGCGAAGTCGAACGCACCCGCGTGGACTATCTGGAGCGGCAGATCCTGGAAGCCGAACGGCGGCGTGAGGCGCTGCTTTCCGAGCGGGCCGGGCTGGATCTGGAAGTGCTGGCCGACGCGTTCGAGCAGCTGCAACTGCAGCACGAAACGCAGAAGGCGGCGCTGGACGAACTGAACGAGCAGGTCGAAGAACGCAAGAGGGCGGTGGCCGACCTGCAGGAACAGCAGCGCACCAGCCAGTCCGAACTGGCCGAGGTGCGCAAGCAGGCGCAAAGCGCACGCGGGCGGCTGTCTTCGCTGGAAACCCTGCAGCAGGCCGCGCTCGGTCAGGAGCAGGGGGCAGCGGTGGCGTGGCTGAAGGCGCGCGGGCTGGATTCGGCGGTGCGTGTCGGCGAGCGCCTCACCGTGGAAAGCGGCTGGGAAAACGCGGTTGAAAGCGCGTTGGGGCAGCTGATCGAAGGGGTGCTGGTGGATTCCCCCGAGGCGCTGGTCGACGCGCTGGGGGAGTTGGGCGAAGGCCGCATCGCGCTGGTGTCCGCGGCCACGGAAGCGGCCGATTTCGCCCCGACTTCGCTCGCGGCCAAGGTGCAGGGGCCGCTGGCCATCCGCCGCCTGTTGGCGCGGCTGCATGGGGCCGAAGATCTGGCCCAGGCCACTGCGCTGCAGC
>NZ_BAZI01000087.1 GCF_001310775.1 Stenotrophomonas pictorum JCM 9942 | reverse complement strand
AGGCTCAGCTCAGGCCAGCGAATCATCCGCACCGGCCACCGGCTCTGGCAGCCATGAGGGACAGGCTGCTGCATCCAGCGGTCCGCAGGACGATGGCGGCGAGCCGCGCAACAGCGATGGCCAGCAGCGCCAGGGCCAGCACAATGCGCAGGGTCAGGGTCAGGGCAACCGCCGTGACCGCTTCCGCAACCGTCGCGACCGTGACCGCAACCGCCCACGCGATGACAGCGGCATGTCCGGTGACGGCGGCAATGAGGTCTACGTGCCCCGCTCGATGCCGAGCGTGCCGGAAGGCTTCCCGGTCTATTCGCTGAGCGATCTCAAGCGCATGCCGGCGCACAAGCTGCTGGAAGTGGCCGAGCAGCTGCAGATTTCCGAAGGCGTGGCCCGTGCCCGCAAGCAGGACGTGATCTTCGCGCTGCTGAAGGTGCTGACCCGTCACGGTGAAGGCGTTGCCGCCGATGGGGTGCTGGAAATCCTGCCCGACGGCTTCGGCTTCCTGCGTGCGGCCGAGGCCAGCTACCTGGCCGGTCCGGACGATACTTACATCTCGCCCAGCCAGATCCGCCGCTTCAACCTGCGCACCGGCGACCATATCTCCGGCCGCATCCGTTTTCCGAAAGATGGCGAACGCTACTTCGCGCTGAACATCGTGGACACCATCAACGGTGAGCCGATCGAAGCCTCGAAGAACAAGGTGCTGTTCGAGAACCTGACCCCGCTGTTCCCGCGCAAGCGCTTCACCCTGGAGCGTGGCAACGGTTCCTCGGAAGACATCACCGGCCGCATCCTCGATCTGATGGCGCCGCAGGGCAAGGGCCAGCGTGCGCTGATCGTTTCACCGCCCAAAGCCGGCAAGACGATGCTGATGCAGCAGGTGGCCACAGCCATCACCACCAACCACCCCGAAGTCCACATGATCGTGCTGCTGGTGGATGAGCGTCCGGAAGAAGTGACCGAGATGCAGCGCACGGTGCGCGGCGAAGTGGTTTCCTCGACCTTCGACGAACCGGCCGCGCGCCACGTGCAGGTTGCCGAAATGGTGATCGAGCGCGCCAAGCGCCTGGTCGAGCACAAGAAGGACGTGGTGATCCTGCTGGACTCGATCACCCGTCTGGCGCGTGCCTACAACAACGTCGTGCCCAGCTCCGGCAAGGTGCTGACCGGCGGTGTCGACGCCAACGCCCTGCACCGCCCGAAGCGTTTCTTCGGCGCGGCGCGCAACGTCGAGGAAGGCGGTTCGCTGACCATCATCGCCACCGCGCTGGTGGAAACCGGCTCGAAGATGGACGAGGTGATCTACGAGGAGTTCAAGGGCACCGGCAACAGCGAAGTGCACCTGAACCGCCGTATCGCCGAAAAGCGCGTGTACCCGGCCATCGACATCAACCGTTCCGGCACCCGCCGCGAAGACCTGCTGATCGAACCGGAGCTGCTGCAGAAGATCTGGATCCTGCGCAAGCTGCTGCACCCGATGGACGAGATCGCGGCGATGGAATTCCTGTTGGACAAGATGAAGAACACCAAGTCCAACGACGAGTTCTTCGGCTCGATGAAACGCTGATTCCTTCACCGGGATCGCGACTGAAAAGCCCCGCGAAAGCGGGGCTTTTCATTTGCCCGCGTGACGCGGGCGCCAGCTGATGCGGGTACCCCCCGCTGCAGGGAGTACCCCGGACAGTACCGGATCGTGCAATCAACCGCCGTGCAGTGGCGTCAGCAACCGCGGCCCCTTGGCATCGGCCATGTAGACGCCACCTTCGGGCAGCGTATCGGGCGAGAAGTGGGCTTCCTGCGCAGCATCACGCCATGGCGCGGATTCGCGCGGACCGGCCACGTAGCTGTTCCACCGCCCGTACCCGTCATGCTCACGGGGCACCGTTCCCGTGCTCAGCCGGTAACTCACCGGCACGCGGATGTTCCAATACGGCTGCGATGCGGTTTCTCCCGTGGTCGGGGTACGGAACGTCCATCGCCTGGCCGCTGCCACCGCATTGCGCGCAAACAGCTCCCGGAAACGCCGCTGCTCGGCAGCGCTGCTGAGGAAGCCAAGATTCACCTGCTCGGCAAACGCATCCTCCACCTGGCCATTGCGCCCGACCCTGACCAGCAGGTAGACATCACCGGATGCGCCGGTACGCCACGCCTGCTCCGGATAGCGGGGTGGCGGCATGTCCAGACTGGCGACATTCTGCGGATCTTCGGAATCGAAGCGCTGGAAATTCAACCCCCGCAGCGCGACTTCAAAACTGTCGCCCTCCCCTTTGCGGGCAATAACACGCAGGCTCATCGGCGCGATGGCCTTGACCACGGCGCCCTCCACCACGATCGGCTCGAAGCGCCACTGCAGTGCCGCCTCGCGTACCAGCGTCACTACCCCGCGGGGCAGTTTCTCTTCACGATGCAGCGTTACCGCCGAGACCGTTCCATCGGTTTCGATCTGCACTTCTCCCCGCACCAGCATGCTGCTTTCCACTTGCTCGCGCACAGCGGCCGGCCCGTAACCCGCCGCCGTGGCCACCAGCGGCGTCGCCAGCAGCACGACACCGGCCAATCCCATCGCCCGGAACCAGTTCTTCATCACCACACTCCCTTGAGGTTGCTGTGCGCCGATTACAGCCCGGATAGTTAGCCGCGGCAACTAGGCGATCCGCAGCGCACGCGGATACGGCGGCGTATCGGGAAACTCCCCGCGCCTGAAACGCGCCTGCAGCCCCTGCCACCAGGCCGGATCGAACAGGTCGCGGTGCGTTTCAGCAACCAGCTCCTGCAGCGCCTTGGGCAAGCCCATGAACAGCGGAAAACGCTCCGGGAACACATCATTGGCGGCGACATGGAACCACGGTTCGCTGGCCAGGGCCTCCTCGTGATTGCGCGGCGCCGGCCAGGCGCGGAAGTTGCAGTCGGTGACCAGGCACAGCTCGTCGTAGTCGTAGAACACCGCACGGCCATGGCGCGATACGCCGAAGTTCTTCAGCAGCATGTCGCCGGGGAAGATGTTGTTGCAGGCCATGTCACGGATCGCCTGTGCGTAATCCAGCGCGGCCGCGCGCGCCGCATCGGCCCCCTGCTCGCGCAGATACAGATTCAACGGGCGGAACCGGCGTTGCACATAGCAAAGCGCAATCTCCACCTCGTCGCCATCGATGTGCACGCTCTGGCTGCACTCATCCACCAGCTCCTGCAACAACGCCGGTGCGAAACGCTGTCGCGGGAAGCGCAGATGGCGATATGGCTGCGCGTCCAGCAGACGGCCGATGCGGTCCAGGTTGAACACCAGCGCGTACTTGTCCTCCACATCCTGCCGGCTCATGGTCTTGGGCCAGGCGAAACGGTCGCGGATCAGCTTGAACACCAGCGGATAACTAGGCAGCGTGAACACCGACATGACCATGCCCGGCGTGCCTTCGGCATGCACCAGCAGCTCGTTGTGGTGTTGCTGGAAGTGGCTGAAGAAGGTGCGATAGCGCTCGGTTTTGCCCTGCTTGGCCCGACCCAGCACGGTGTAGATCTCATCCACCGGTTTGCCCGGCAGGATGCTGCGCAGGAACACCACCGCGTCAGCCACGGTGGGCAGATCGGCCTGGAAGTAGCTGCGCGAAACCCCGAACAGATGCGCCACATCACGCCGCCGGCTCAGCACCGCCTCCACGCGGATACCGTCGTCCTCATTGACCAGGGCAATCACACACGGCGAGAAACGGTGCTCGCCAAACACCCGACCGACCAGATAGGCACGGCGCTCGCGGTAGAACACGGTTTCCAGCAGCTCGATCGCACGCACCGGATGGGCGCCCCAATGGGCTAGATCGTCCTGCAACCGCACCGCGATGGCGGCCGCACAGCGCAGTTGATGACGGTAGGGAACATCAAAGGCGTAGTCGCCCAGCAGCCGCGAGAACGCCTCGGCCGGGCGGTTTTCCGACACCGCATACACATGCCGCGCCACCGGATGGGTGATCGCATCGGAGGCTCGATATCCAGCGCCATGAACTCGATGCTGTCCTCCACCCCGCGGGTTGCGAACAAGCGCCGGGTCAGGGTGTTGTAGAAGGTCTTGTACAACTCGCCGTCGATACGGGTATCGATCAATGCGGCAAAGCCGGTCTTCACCTCTGCCCACAGCGCGTGCGAGGGCGCCGCACCCAGCTGCAGCCCGTCCAGTTGCTGTCGACAGCGCGCGATGCATTGATCGTACAGCGCGATACGCTCCACCGCGTCGCGCTGCGCGCCGGCCCAGTCGCACACCTGGAAGCGCTCGCGCGCGCGGCGCGTCACCTGCGCAAACCCCGAGTGGTAGTCCTCGAATCCACGCACGATGCACGCGGCCAGCCGCTGCGCCTGCCCGTGCTGGTCGGCAGATGCACTCATCCTGCGGCCACCGTTGAGGCAAGGCGGCGGTGCAACCGTGGAAACAGCAGAACCTGTTCATGCGCATGCTTATCCAGTCCCGTGCTGCGACCATACGCCAACACGCCGGCACGAGCCCAGTCCCGCGAAATTCCATGCACCGGCGCACCGCGCCACGCATGAAAAAGGCCCGCATCGTGCGATGCAGGCCTTCTGCTTCCGATGGCCCGCGCTGTGCGCGCAGGCCCAGGTCCCTCAGCCCTTCAGTGTCGCCAGAGCGGCATTGAAGGTTGCGCTTGGACGCATTGACGGGCCGGCCTTGGCCAGATCCGGGCGGTAGTAGCCGCCGATGTCCACGGCCTTGCCCTGCACGGCGACCAGCTCGTCGACGATCTTCTGCTCGTTGCCGGCCAGCGCCTCGGCCAGCGGGGCGAACTTCGCCTTCAGTGCGGCGTCGTCATTCTGCGCTGCCAGCGCCTGCGCCCAGTACATGGCCAGGTAGAAGTGGCTGCCACGGTTGTCGATGGTGCCCAGCTTGCGGCCCGGCGAGCGGTCGTTGTCGAGGAACTTGCCGTTGGCCTGGTCCAGTGCCTTGGCCAGCACCGCGGCGGCCGGGTTGTCGTAGCGCTGGGCCAGATGCTCCAGCGAGGCGGCCAGGGCCAGGAACTCGCCCAGCGAATCCCAGCGCAGGTAATCCTCTTCAACGAACTGCTGCACGTGCTTCGGGGCCGAACCACCGGCACCGGTCTCGAACAGGCCGCCACCGGCCATCAGCGGCACGATGGACAACATCTTGGCGCTGGTGCCCAGCTCCAGGATCGGGAACAGGTCGGTGAGGTAGTCGCGCAGCACGTTGCCGGTCACCGAGATGGTGTCCTGGCCCTTGCGGATGCGCTCCAGCGACAACGCCGTGGCGGCCACCGGGTCGAGGATGCGGATATCCAGCCCGCTGGTGTCGTGGTCCTTCAGGTACTGCTCGACCTTGGCGATGACCTGCGCATCGTGGGCACGGTTGGCGTCGAGCCAGAACACGGCCGGGGTATTGCTCAAGCGGGCGCGGGACACAGCCAGCTTCACCCAGTCCTGGATCGGCGCGTCCTTGGTCTGGCACATGCGCCAGATGTCGCCGGCTTCCACGGCGTGCTCGAACACCACCTTGCCGGCCTCGTCGGTGACCTTGACTACGCCATCGGCGGCGATCTGGAAGGTCTTGTCGTGCGAGCCGTATTCCTCGGCCTTCTGCGCCATCAGGCCGACGTTCGGCACCGAGCCCATGGTGGCCGGATCGAACGCGCCATGCGCCTTGCAGTCCTCGATCACGGCCTGATACACACCGGCGTAGCAGCGGTCAGGGATCACCGCCTTGGTGTCCTGCAGCTTGCCTTCGGCGTTCCACATCTTGCCCGAGTCACGGATCATTGCCGGCATCGAGGCGTCGACGATCACGTCCGACGGCACGTGCAGGTTGGTGATGCCCTTGTCGGAATTGACCATGGCCACGGCCGGACGCTTGGCGTACTCGGCGGCGATGTCGGCCTTGATCGCATCCCGGGTGGCTTCAGGAAGCTGCGGCAGGCGCGCATACAGATCGCCGATGCCGTTGTTGGCATCAAAGCCCACTTCCTTCAATGCGGCGGCGTGCTTGGCCAGCACGTCCTTGTAGAACTCCTCGACCACCACACCGAACATGATCGGGTCGGAGACCTTCATCATCGTCGCCTTCAGGTGCAGCGAGAACAGCACGCCCTGCGCCTTGGCATCGCCCACCTGCGCATCGATGAAGCTGGCCAGCGCGCGGCGCGACATCACCGCGGCGTCTACGATCTCGCCGGCCTTGACCGCGGTCTTTTCCTTCAGCACGACGGTCTTGCCGTCGTTCTGGACCAGCTCGATCTTCAGGCTGCCGGCGCTGGCGATGGTGGCCGACTTCTCACTGCCGTAGAAATCACCGCCGTCCATGTGCGCCACGTGCGATTTGGAATCGGCCGACCACACGCCCATGCGGTGCGGATGCTTGCGGGCATAGTTCTTCACCGACAGCGGCGCGCGACGGTCGGAATTGCCTTCGCGCAGCACCGGATTGACCGCACTGCCCTTGACCTTGTCGTAGCGCGCCTGGATGTCGCGCGAGACTCGTCGGTGGGCGCGTCCGGGTAGTTCGGCAGCACGTAGCCCTGGTCCTGCAGTTCCTTGATCGCGGCCTTGAGCTGCGGCACCGAGGCGGACACGTTCGGCAGCTTGATGATGTTGGCTTCCGGCTTCGTCGCCAGTGCGCCCAGTTCGGCCAGATCGTCGCCGATCTTCTGCTCGTCCTTCAGGAAATCCGGGAACTGCGACAGGATGCGGCCGGACAGGGAGATGTCACGGGTCTCGACGGTGATACCGGCAGTGGCGGTAAAGGCATCGACGATCGGCAGCAGCGACTGGGTCGCAAGGAAGGGCGCTTCGTCGGTGAGCGTGTAGATGATCTTCGGCGTATTCGACATGGGGGCAGGAACTCTCTTGCTGACGGAGGCAGAACGTGGATTGGCACAGGCGATGGAGGCAAGACGCAGGGATCGGCACAGAGGCCAGCCGCGATGTCACCTCGACGCGCACCAAGTGGAAAACACTCCGCATTGTCGCGGTTTAAGCCGGTCCCGGCAAAATTGCGCCATACGCGAAGGTAGGGCCTGGAACTCCCGGGGGCCGGCGCCTGCGCGCAGCCCTTGCGCCGTCTCGCCCGATGCCGCGGCACGGATTGCCGGTCACAATTGCAACCGTTGCGTCTGACCCGGGGACAGCACCGGCCACTGCGCAGCCACCGGGCCGTCCATAAAAAAGGGCGCGGCCCGTTGGCAGCGCCCATGCGATTCCACGACCGGGAGAGAGTCGGCGTGGAACGGCTTTCCTTACTTCACTTCGAATTGCTGTGGCATGCCAACCGGCTTGCCGTCGACCATGACTTCGGCGGTGTACTTGCCAGCCGGCCACGGGCTCGCCTTGCTGAATTCCAGATTGGTCGTGCCGGTATCGGTGGTGTTGAGCACGGCGCTCTGCTCACCGGCGACCTGGCCATCCTGGTACATCAGCTTGGCCGCCAGATTCACGTTGCTGGCGGTCCCGCTGGTCTTCACCGAGACGATGATCTTGTCGGTAGGGGCGAGCATCGCCATCGGCGCCACCGACATGTCCGCCGCCGCGGTATTGCCCACGGTCACCGAGGTCACGCTGACCGCAGGCGCCGCCGGAGGCGGTGCCGGTTCGGCCATCGGCGCCGGCGCGGGGGCCGGTTCCGGCGTCATGACGGTTTCTTCTTTCTTCTTGCAACCGGCCAGTGCCGCAGCACCCACCACGGCCATCATCAGGACACTGCTCAGTGACGTCTTCTTCATCGGATCGGCTCCAGAAAAACCAGGGGAATAGACCACGGTAGAGCGCCGGATCAGCGCTGGGGCGGCGGGATCTTCAACACCTGCCCCGGGAAAATCTTGTCCGGGTCGTCCAGCACATCGCTGTTGGCTTCAAAGATCTGCTTCCAGGCATTGGCATCGCCCAGCAGGTTTTTGGCGATCCGGGAAAGGCTGTCGCCCTTCTGCACGGTGTACTGCTGTTCGCCAACGCGCTGTTCGGTGCTGCCCACCGTTCCAGTCACATCGGAGAAGTCGGCCTTGGGCGCGCTCTGCTCCGTACTGCTGACCGTGGCGGTGACATCGGAAAAATCGGCCTTTTTCTCGGTACCCATCCAAGTCACTCCTTCGCAACTGGAGGCCACCATTGCACGCTGCCCGTTAAGGTTTCATCGTGCGGGTGTAAAAACCGGCGGTGCTGACGGAGCGATTATTGACGGGCATCGCGGAACGCGTTTTCAGCGGACAGGCCGTCGCCGGCGCTGGTCCGTCGCGGGTTGATATCCAGGCCGCCGCGACGGGTATAGCGCGCTTCGACGTGCAACGCCTGGGGAGCGCAGCGGTGCATCAGGCCGAGGAAAATGCGTTCCACACACTGTTCGTGGAATTCGGCATGGTCACGGTAGCTGACCAGATAACGCAGCAGCCCTTCGCGATCGATACGCGGACCACGGTAGCGGATGCTGAGGCTGGCCCAGTCCGGCTGGCCGGTCACCGGGCAATTGGACTTGAGCAGCGCCGAAGTGAGCGTCTCTTCGACAATGCACTCGGCATCGGCCAGCAGCAAAGACTCGTCCGGCGGGCCGTAGCGGTCGATGGCCACGTCCAGATGATCGACACTTTGCCCCGGTGCTTCGGCAACCGGCGGCAGTCCGAACTCGACCCGCACATCGGCGCCGGCGCAGCTCGACAGATCGGTAGTGATGCGTTCACGCAGGGATTCGGCGCTGTTGAAGCGGGCGCTGTTGAGCGAGTTCAGATACAGCTTGAGCGATTTGGACTCGATCAGATTCGGCGAGGTGGCCGGCACCCACAGCGTGGCGGTGGCCACGCAGGGCTTGCCGCGCGCATCCAGCCAGCCCAGTTCATATACATGCCAGCGGTCTTCGCCGATAAACGGCAGGGCCGGGCCGTGCAGACCGATCTGGCCACGCGCGGCGGCACGCGGGATCGGGAACAACAGGCTGGCGTCATACCGGGTGGGGTAGTCGACCTCGCGGCCGAGACTGGAATTTTCAGGGGTATTCATGGGCGGAATTGTAGGGGCTGGCGCTTGACCGGCCGCTATATGACGCCCCGGGCGCAGACCCAACGGGCTTCTCCGGCGCCGGCTCGAACGCAGCGCCCCCTGCCCCGGCGCGCC
>NZ_BAZI01000086.1 GCF_001310775.1 Stenotrophomonas pictorum JCM 9942 | reverse complement strand
GACCCGGTTGGGCGCCGAGGGGCAGGTGCAGGTCACCAGCGGCGATGCGCTGC
Organism: Stenotrophomonas pictorum JCM 9942; assembly: GCF_001310775.1. Lineage (GTDB taxonomy): Bacteria > Pseudomonadota > Gammaproteobacteria > Xanthomonadales > Xanthomonadaceae > Stenotrophomonas > Stenotrophomonas pictorum. The sequence goes on along the minus strand of NZ_BAZI01000086.1, from coordinate 9,054 downwards.
GCTGGCTGGACACGGCCGCGCCGCAGCAGGCCGATATCGTGTTCGTCGATCCGCCGTTCGCCGATGGCCTGTGGGAGCAGGTGATCGAGCGCCTGCCGCGACATATCGCGCCGGGTGCGTGGCTGTATGTGGAGGCGCCAGCGCAGCGGCGGCAGTCGTTGCCGCCGGAATGGAGCCTGCATCGCGAGGGCGGCACCCGCGAGGTCGGCTATGCCCTGTATCGGCATGCCACTGTTACACTTCGCAACGACTTGAACGCGGTAAACAACGCATGACTTCGGCCAATCGTCGTATTGCCGTCTATCCGGGGACATTTGATCCGATCACCAATGGTCATATCGACCTGGTGAACCGGGCTGCGCCGCTGTTCGAGAAGATCGTGGTCGGTGTGGCCTTCAGCCCGTCCAAAGGCCCGACCTTGCCGCTGGACCTGCGTGTGGAGCTGGCGCGTGAGGCGCTCAGGCGCCACGGGAATGTGGAAGTCGTGGGTTTCGATACGCTGCTGGCGCATTTCGTACGTTCAGTGCATGGCGGCGTGCTGTTGCGCGGTCTGCGCGCGGTGTCCGACTTCGAATACGAATTCCAGATGGCGAGCATGAACCGCCATCTGATCCCGGAGGTCGAAACCCTGTTTCTGACCCCCTCTGAACAGCACAGCTTCATTTCCTCCTCGCTGGTGCGTGAAATCGCCCGGCTGGGCGGGGATGTGTCCGGTTTCGTGCCGGCAACCGTGCTGGAAGCGCTGCGCAAGGCCCGCGAAGCCCGCGCGGCCGCCGAATCCTCCAAACAGCTGTAACGAACACCTTTAAAGGGAGAACCACCATGAAGAAAACGATGCGCGTGATGTTGGCCGCTTCGCTGGTGCTGGCCTTCGCGGCCTGCAAGAAGGAAGAGGCCGCGCCGGTCGCCGACGCCCAGCAGGCGCTGGTCGCCCCGGCCAAGGACGACGATGCCGGCTGGAAGAAGTACCTGCAGGCCGTGGCCGTGCAGAACATGGGCAACATCACCGCCAGCCCGTTCCTGTACTACCTGCCGCCGGAGTCCGATCCGGAATTCGCCGCCAAGTACGGCCGCCAGGTGGAAAGCGCCACCGTCGCCATCAGCCGCGGCATCCAGCCGGGCAACATGCTGGCCTTCGGTTCCTCGGCTTCGGCCAAGATGGCCGACATGATCGATACCGCGTTCAAGGACGTGCAGGCCGATTCGATGAAGGGCGTGCGCGTGGTGTTCATCGGCGATGCCGCCGACAATGCCCGCGTGCAGACCATCGTGCAGCCGACCGGCGCCGATTACATCTTCGTTGAAGCCAAGTAATACCCGTGCAAGGCCGGGCACGCGCAATGCGTGCCCGGTTGCGGCCGGCAGCGATGTCGCGCCGCAGGCAACCGGTCGCGGCTGGGCCCACCGGTTCAACGCTGGCAGGCGCGGGCATGGAGTAGTGCCATGTCGTTGAAAATCAATGAGCTCTGCGTCAATTGCGACGTCTGCGAGCCTGCCTGCCCGAACAAGGCGATTTCCATGGGCGAGACGATCTACGTGATCGACCCGGCCCGTTGCACCGAATGCGTCGGCCATTTCGATGAGCCGCAATGCGTGGTGGTCTGTCCGGTGGAATGCATCGACCCGGACCCGGATATCCCCGAAACCCAGGAGCAGTTGCTGGCCAAGCTGTTCGGCCTGCAGCGCGACCATCCCGAACTTTACGAACCGGAGGATCCGACGGCATGAAACCGTTTGCCCGTTCCCTGTTGTTGTGTGCATGGCTGTTGAGCCCGAGCGTGTGGGCCTCGGACACGGCACCGGCCCGTGCCGCCCATCCTGACGGAGCGGTCATCGCCAGCGGCCATTCACTGGCCACCGATGCCGGCATGGAAATCCTGGCCAAGGGCGGCAACGCCTTTGATGCCGCGGTGGCGGTGTCCTCGACATTGGCCGTGGTCGAGCCGATCAGCTCGGGCCTGGGTGGCGGCGGATTCTTCCTGCTGCACGATGCCAGAACCGGCAAGGATGTGATGCTGGACGCGCGCGAGACCTCGCCCGAATCGGCCACGCCGGAGCAGTTCCTGGACAAGCACGGCGAGCTGGATCGCGACCGCTCGGTCAACGGTCCATGGTCGGCTGGAATCCCGGGCCTGCCGGCGCTGCTGGTGCAGGTGGCCCGCGAACACGGCCGGCTGCCGCTGACCGACTCGCTGGCGCCGGCAATCCGGGTCGCCCGTGACGGCTTCCCGGTGTATGCACGTATGGCCCGTGGCTACGAGTCGCGCCGCGAGGTGATGGAGCGTTATCCGGGGACCCGCGAGGTCTACCTGCGCAACGGCCGTCCGATCGCCGAAGGCGACATCTTCAAGCAGCCGGAGTTGGCGCGCACCCTGCAGCTGCTGGCGGAGAAGGGCTTTGACGGTTTCTACCGCGGCGAAACCGGCAGGAAGCTGCTGGCCGGGGTGAAGCAGGCCGGCGGCCGCTGGACCGCCGCGGAGCTGGCCGGCTACCGGGTCAAGACCCGCGAGCCGATCGTTTTCAACTACCGCGACTGGAAGATCACCACCGCCTCGCCGCCGTCCTCCGGTGGCATCGCGCTGGCATCGATGCTGCAGATCCTGGAAGGCTGGGACATCAACAAGATGGACGAGGCCCACCGCACCCACCTGGTGGTGGAGGCGATGCGCCGCGCCTATCGCGACCGCACGTTCTTCCTCGGCGATCCGGACTTTGTCGATATCCCGCAGAAGGTGTTGACCAGCCGCGACTATGCGCAGGGCCTGCGCGCGACCATCCATCCGGAGAAGGCGACGCCGAGTGACCTGCTGTCGGGCAATCCGACGCCGCTGGAAGATGACGAGACCACGCACTTCTCGATCATCGACGGCGAAGGCAACCGCGTCGGCGGCACCCAGACGGTGAACCTGCTGTACGGCTCGGGGCTGATCCCGGCCGGCACCGGCGTGTTGCTGAACAACGAGATGGACGACTTCGCACTCAAGCCGGGCACCCCGAATGCGTTCGGCGTGATGGGCTACGAGGCCAACGCGCCCAAGACCGGCAAACGCATGTTGAGCTCGATGACGCCGACGTTCATGGAGAACGAGGACAAGGTCATCGTGATCGGCACGCCAGGCGGCAGCCGCATCATCACCATGGTGCTGCTGGGCATCCTCGGCTACGACGCCGGGCTGGATGCGCAGCAGGTGGCCGCATTGCCGCGTTACCACCACCAGTGGCTGCCCGACGAGATTTCCGCCGAGTCCGGCGCGTTCTCGCCGGACGTGGCAGGCAGTTGCAGGCGATGGGGCACAAGGTCGACTTGCCGGGCGACTCGGCCGAAGGCGGGCGCGGTTCCAGCCACGTATGGGGCAACCTGCAGACGGTGGAATGGGACCGTCGCAGCAACACCCTCAGCGGCGGCACCGACCCGCGCAATCCGGTCGGCAGTGCCGAGGTCAAGCGCAACGCAACGGCCGACTGACACGCGCGCCGAACAACGCAAAAAGCCCCGCCGCCCGGCGGGGCTTTTCTGTTCCGGGGTGTCAATAATCCGGCGCTGTCGGCTTGCGAATATTTAACGCGGAGTCAGTAGAATTTTTCATATGAAACTATGGTCGATCCGCGGTAATTCGCAAAAACTCGATGGCGGTGCAATGTTCGGCAACGCCCCCAAGGCGTTGTGGGAAAAGTGGGCACCGGCCGATGACCTCAACCGGATCGAACTGGCATGCCGGGCGTTGCTGGCCAGTCCGCTGGCCGGCAAGACGGTGCTGTTCGAAACCGGTATTGGCGCGTTCTTCGAGCCGAAACTGCGCGAACGCTACGGTGTGCAGGAGCCGCGGCATATCCTGATCGATTCGCTGCGCGAAGCCGGCTTCGAGCACGAGGATATCGATGTGGTGGTGCTGAGCCATCTGCATTTCGACCACGCCGGTGGGCTGCTGGCGCCATGGTCGGAAGGCCGCGTGCCGGAGCTGCTGTTTCCCAACGCCACCTTCGTGGTGGGCGCCGCGCACTGGGAGCGGGCGTTGCATCCCCATCCGCGTGACCGCGCCAGTTTCATCCCCGAACTGCCGAAGCTGCTGCAGGACAGCGGGCGGCTGGAAGTGGTGTCCGGCGAGTATTCGAAGGTGCTCGGGGAATCGGTGCGTTTCAGTTTCAGCGACGGCCACACGCCGGGGCTGATGCTGGCCGAGATCGTCGGCCCGGAGCGGGTCGATGGCCTACCGCGCGGTGGCGTGGTGTTCTGTGCCGACCTGATTCCCGGCCGCTCGTGGGTGCATGTGCCGATCACGATGGGCTATGACCGCAATGCCGAGCTGCTGATCGACGAGAAGCGCGCGTTTCTGGAAGACAAGCTTGCGCGCAACGTGCATCTGTTCTTCACCCACGATCCGCAGTGCGCGATGGCGCAGGTGGTGCGTGATGAGAAGGGCCGTTTCGGCACCGCCCATGAAGTGGCCGAGCTGAAAGCCCGCGCGCTGGCCTCTGCCTGAAAACTGCCCGAAGGTCCCGGGCGATGGCGCCCGGGACCGTGGTAATCAGCCCACGCGGGTACCGAAGATGCGATCGCCGGCATCGCCCAGGCCCGGCAGGATGTAGGCCTTGTCGTTGAGGCGCTCGTCGATGGCGGCGGTGAAGATCTCCACGTCCGGGTGCGCGGCCTCCACGGCCTTGAGGCCTTCCGGTGCGGCGACCAGGAAGATGCCCTTGATGCGGCGGGCGCCGGCGCGCTTGAGCATGTCGATGGTGGCGATCAGGGTGCCGCCGGTGGCCAGCATCGGATCCAGGATCAATGCGTCGCGCTCTTCCAGGCGACCGGTCAGGCGCTCGAAATAGGGCACCGGCTGCAGGGTCTCCTCATCGCGCTGCAGGCCGACCACGCTCACCCGTGCGGCCGGAATCAGCGACAGCACCCCGGTCAGCATGCCCAGGCCGGCGCGCAGGATCGGCACCACGGTGATCTTGGCCCCGGCGATGCGCTGCACCTGCACCGGACCGGCCCAGCCTTTCATCGTGTGGCTCTCGGTGTCCAGATCGGCGGTGGCCTCGTAGGCGAGCAGGTACCCACTCGTTGACCACTTCGCGGAAATCCTTGGTGCTCATGTCCGGATCGCGGAGCAGGCCGATCTTGTGCTGGACCAGGGGGTGGCGGACTTCGACGATTTTCATGGCGGATATGACGGCAGGGGAGAGTGGCCAGTGTGCCGCAGGCCCTCTGTATCCGGCCAGTACGGCGTTGCAATACGACCGTCCCCGGGCTGTCATCGCCGCGCAATCCCACTGACATACCGTGCCCACCCATCCTTTACATCCTCTGGGGGCGGTAGTGCGCAAGCGCGTGTTGGTGATGGCGGTGACGACGGCGGTGGTCTGTATGGCCACCGCGCAGGCTGGGCAAAGGCCGGTTGCTCCGGATGGCGCGGTGGTTGCCGCCGTCACGGCGGCAGCGGTGGATCTGCAGCGGATCGAGGTGCGTGCGCAGCGCGAGGCGCAGATCCGGGCGGTCGAACTCAAGCGCGATGCCGATGCGATCCAGGATGCGGTGGCTTCCGATTCGATGGGCGACTACCCGGACATGAACGTCGCCGAGTCGCTGCAGCGGTTGCCCGGCGTCAGTGTCACCCGCGACCAGGGTGAAGGCCGCTTTGTGGTGATCCGTGGTCTGGATGCGGCGCTCAACAGTGTCAGCATCGATGGCATCGCGGTGGGCACGCCGGAAGATTCCTCGCGCGCCGCGCCGCTGGACGTGATTCCCACCGATTCGACCGAACGCCTACGGGTGATCAAGTCGGCCACGCCGGACATGCCGGGCGATGCCATTGGCGGCAGTGTGGTGGTGGAGTCGGCCTCGGCCTTCGACCGCGACGGCCGTTCGCTCAAGGGCAAGCTCGAAGCCAGTCACCAGCAGCTTTCCGGCAAAACCAGCCCCAAGGCCGCGTTCAACTACAGCGAGGTGTTCAACGACACCTTCGGTATCGCGCTGGGTATCAATCATCACAAACGCAGCTTCGAGTCGGACAACACCGAGGTTGCCTACGGCAGCTTCGACGGGGGCGCCGACGATGACCTGGCCGCACTGGAGATCCAGCGTCGCAAGTACAGCATCGAGCGCACCCGCAGCGGCGCCAACCTCAATCTGGACTGGCGACCGGACCAGGACAACCGCTACTACCTGCGCACGCTGTACAGCCGCTTCGATGATGCCGAAACCCGCCAGCGCACTGTGTTCGGTCTGGAGGACGGTGTCATCAGTGCGCTGGGCGGTGGCCGCTACCAGGTGGATGACCTGCCGGCCGACGCGATCAGCAAACGCATGCGCTACCGCACCAAGGAGGAGGACACCTTTGCCGCCAGTCTCGGCGGTGAAAACCGCCTGAGCAATGCGGTGCTTGATTACCGGCTGGGCTATACCAGGACCCGCGAGCGCGTGAATGATGAAATGGAAGCGCGCTTCGAGTACGGCGGTGCCGACCTGTCGGCCACGATCGACCAGAACCGCGACATTCCCGGGTTGGACTTCAGTGATGCCGGGTGGATGGACAGCGCCAACTACACGTTCGACCGGGTGGTGATCGGGCCCAAGCAGGTGGATGACAGCGAACGCAGCGCGCAGGCCAATATCCGTTTCGATGCCGACCATGCCAGCTACAAGCTCGGCCTGCTCGGCCGCTGGCGCGAGCGTGCGGTGAATGTTGACGAGGCTGAAATGCGCCGCGGTCCGGCGGTGGATCTGACCAGCTGGAACGGTGCGACGTTGGCACACCGTGGCGGGCCGCTGGGGCAGGGCATGAGCTCGGCGGCGATGCGTCGCTGGTGGGCGAGCAGCGGTGGCCAGTACAGCGCCCGGCCGCAGGATGTCGCCGGCAACGTCATGGCCTCGCTGGAAGAGGATTACACCGCCAACGAGGACATCCTCGCCGCCTATGCGATGGGCACCTGGGATATCGGCGCATTGCGTGTGATCGGCGGCGTGCGCGTGGAGAACACCCGGTTCGATGCCAGCGGCAACCAGGTGGACATCGCCGCCGACGGCAGGACCGTTACCGTCAGCCCGCGCAACGCCAGCAACAGCTACAGCAACGTGTTGCCGGGCCTGCATCTACGCTACGACACAGGCAACAACTGGGTGCTGCGCGGCGCGCTCAACAAGAGCGTGGCGCGCCCGTCCTTCGGCGACGTGTCACCGCGGCTGGCGATGAACCGGGATGACGAGGAAGTCCGGGTCGGCAACCCGCAGCTGGACCCCTACGAATCGACCAACCTGGATTTCTCGTTCGAGCGCTATCTGGGGCAGACCGGGCTGGTCGCGCTGGGCCTGTTCCACAAGGACATCGACGGTTACATCGTGCAGACCGTCAGCGATGCCGATGCCGCATTCCCGGGCTTCGAGGTCACCCGTTCGATCAATGGCGACAGGGCCAGGGTGTTCGGCGCCGAGTTCAATTGGCAGCAGCAACTGGCGTTCCTGCCGGGGGCCTGGGGCGGCCTGCTGGTCGGGGCCAGCGGCACCTGGCTGGATACCGGATTCGATCCCGGTATCGCCGGACGTGAGCGCGATGATTTCACCCTGCCGCGCGCGTCGCGCAATGTCTACAGCGCACATGTGGGCTACGAGTGGGGCGGCTTCAGCACGCGTCTGGCCGGTGTATACCGCAGCCAGTATCTGGACAGCATCGGCGACAGCCGCGCCTACGACATCCATGTAGCACCGCACACCCAGCTGGATTTCAGTCTGGACTACCGTTTCACCCGCAACGTGAGCCTGTATCTGGAGGCGTCCAATCTGCTCGACAAACCGCTGGAGCTGTACCAGGGCGTGCGTTCGCGAACGCTGCAGAACGAGGAATACGGCCGTACCTACGCCGTTGGCCTGAAGGTGGCACTGTGAAGGCCGCGCTGCTGTGTAGCGGCTTGGCCCTGGCCCTGGCGCTTGTCGCCTGCCAGCCGGCTGCCAGAAGCTCCCATCCGCTGACTGCGGCCGACATCGCCGAGGGTGCGCGCCCGCCGGCCGCCAAGCGGGTAGGGGAGGCCTTCCTCACGCCGATGACGCCGGCCGACAACATCGATTCGCCAGCCAGCTGGCGCAACGCTGATGGCCGGGTATGGCTGATCGCCACCGCCAAGGCCACCGACAAACTGGTGGTCTACGACGGGCAGACCGGCCGGCACCTGCGTGACGTGGGTAGCAGCGGCACCGCGCTTGGCCAGTTCGACCGCCCCAACGGCATCGCCGTGCAGGGCGATCTGCTGTTCATCGTCGAGCGCGACAACCATCGCGTGCAGGTGCTGCAACTACCTGACTTCACCCCGCTGGGCACATTCGCCGGCACCGACCTGCGCAAGCCTTACGGGCTGTGGGTGAATCCGCAGCAGGACGGCTACGACGTGTACGTCACCGATTCCTACGACGAGGGCGAGGACGCCGCCGGCAACGATATCCTGCCGTCACTGGAACGTTTGAACGAGCGGGTGCGTCGCTACCACGTCCGCGTCGATGGCGGTGCCGTGCAGGCCCGTCTGGTCCGCAGCATCGGCGACACCACGGCCAAGGGGGCGCTGCGGGTGGTCGAGTCGATCTGGGGCGATCCGGACAACGACCGCCTGCTGGTGGCCGAGGAGGACGAAAGCTACGCCAGCGAGGTCAAGGTCTACACGCTGGCCGGCGATTTCACCGGCAGCACCTTCGGCGAGGGTGTGTTCAAGGCCCAGGCCGAGGGCGTGATGCTGCGTACCTGCGGCGAGGGCGGTTGGTGGATCACCACCGAGCAGGGCAAGGAGCGCAGCGTGTTCCACCTGTTCGACCGCAAAACGCTGGCCCACGTCGGCGCGTTTCATGGCAATACGGTGGCCAATACCGACGGCATATGGAGCAGCCAGCAGGCATCGGCACGCTTCCCGCAGGGCGCGTTGTATGCGGTACATGACGACCAGGGCGTGGTGGCGTTCGACTGGCGCGATATCGCCAGCGCCCTGTCGCTGCCGCAGGACTGCGCGCTGTGAGCACCCGGGGCAGGAGGTCGTGGCTGCTGCTGGCCGCCATGATGGCGGCGGCCGGAGCGGTGGGGG
>NZ_BAZI01000085.1 GCF_001310775.1 Stenotrophomonas pictorum JCM 9942 | reverse complement strand
ATCCTGGCGGGCGATCACCAGCCGCAACCGCAGTGGTTGGCCGGCGGCGACCGGCTCGGCTGAGAGCGCTTCCAGTTGCAGCCCGGACAGCTGCAGGTGGGCCTGCAGCGCGCTGGCCAGTGCGGTGGTTGCCAGCAGCAGCGCAAGCAGCAGTGCGGGATTGTTGTTGTAGTTGAGCGCGCCCAGCAGCATCACCGTCAGCAGAACGGCCAGAAACAGGCCAAAACCCGTGGGCAGCACGTAGATCCGCTTCCGGTCGAGGGTGACCGGAAGGGTCTCGGGATGGCGTGGACGGGCCAGCAGCTGTAACACCTGCCAGTCGCCGCGCATGAGCTGGCGTACTTCAATCAACCTGCACACCGTGCAGGATCGCGCGGGCCAGCGCCGGCCCGGTGGTCGACTCGGCTTCGGGAACCAGCCGATGGCCGGCCACGCCCAGGAACAGCGCCTGCACATCTTCCGGCAGCACGTGCTGCCGTCCCAGCAGCAGCGCATGGGCCTTGGCCGCACGCAGCAGGGCGATGCCCGCGCGCGGTGACAGTCCCACCCGTATCCCCGGTTGCTGGCGGCTGCGCGTCAGCAAGCGCTGTACGTAGTCGATCAGCGCATCGCTGGCATGGATGTGTTCAACGGCCGCACGGAGCTGGCGGATATCGTCTTCGGACAGGCATGGCATTGTCTGTGCGATGAGTTCCCGGCGGCTGCTGCCTGCCAGTAGGGCACGTTCGGATTCGGTATTGGGATAGCCCAGGGTCAGCCGCAGCAAAAAGCGGTCCAGCTGCGAATCGGGCAGCGGGAAGGTGCCGGACATGTCGGCCGGGTTCTGGGTGGCGATCACGAAAAACGGATCGGGCAGGGCATGGGTCACGCCATCGAGCGTGACCTGCTGTTCGGCCATGGCCTCCAGCAGCGCACTCTGGGTGCGCGGCGGTGCCCGGTTGATCTCGTCGGCCAGCAGCACATTGCAGAACACCGGCCCGGGATGGAACTGGAAGCTGCGGCTGTGGGACTCATAGATCGAGATGCCCAGTACATCGGCCGGCAGCAGGTCCGAGGTGAACTGCACACGCTGGAACTGCAGGCCGACGCTGGAGGCCATGGCATGCGCCAATGTGGTCTTGCCCAGGCCCGGCAGATCCTCGATCAACAGGTGCCCGCCGGACAGCAGGGCGACAAAGGCCAAACGCACTTCAAGGGCCTTGCCCAGCAGCAGCGCGTTGACCTGCTCCTGCGCCTGGCGCAGGGACTGCAGTGTGACTTGGGTTAGCATTCCGGGCGGTGCGACTGGCATGGTCGTCTCGTATATCTGGTTTCAAGGGGAGTTTACGTGGCAACTGCGAGCGAACAACGTGCCTGCACGACGTTTCTTGTGCTGTGGGCGTTGATCAGCGGCGTCAAAGTTCTCATCGCGGCCTATCTTCCCCTGTTCGTGGATGAGGCGTTCTACTGGCAGGAAGGTCAACATCTGGCACCGGCCTATTCCGATCTGCCGGGATTGACGGCCTGGCTGACGCGCCTGGGCGTGGAGCTGGTCGGCAACCATCGTCTCGGCGTGCGCCTGCCGTTCCTGTTGCTGGGGGCGCTGTTGCCTTGGATGGTGGTCAACATCACCACGCGCTGGTTCGGTGCGCGTGCCGGCTGGCAGGCGGGTGCATTCACGCTGCTGATGCCGCTGTCGGCGACCCTGGGCATCCTGGCGGTGCCCGATGTGCCCATGGCCATCGCGGCGGTGCTCTGTCTGGATGCCGGCGCGCGGCTGCTGCGCAATGTCGATGCGGGAGCGGTGCTGCTGCTGGCGCTGGGGTTGCTGGTCGGCGCGCTGAGCCACTACCGCTTCATCGGTGTGATCGTGGTCGGCTTCATTGCCCTGCTGCTGTTGCCGGAGGGTCGGCGGATGCTGCGCGATGCCCGCGTCTGGGTGGCGATAGCGTGGGGATCGTGGCGTGGCTGCCGCTGCTGGCGTGGAACCTGGACAACCAGGATGCCGGACTGAAATTCCAGATACTGGAACGTCATCCATGGAGCTTCCATGGTGACGGCTTGTGGTTCCTGCTGATCCAGCCGTTGATGGTCACGCCCGTGTTGTTTGCCGCCCTGGCCTGGGTGGCCATCGAGGGTCTGCGCCGCGGCCGGGGCGGTTTTCGTCATCTGCAGTGGCGCTATTTCGCGCTGGTGGGCACCACCTCGACCCTGCTGATCTTCCTGCTCGGATTCTTCACCGATGTGGAACGTGTCAGTTTCCATTGGCCGTTGCCCGGATACCTGGCGTTGCTGGCCTGTGTGCCCCTGATGCTCAACCGCTGGCCCCGCTTCTGGCGGCGCAGCGTCTGGGCGGTGGCTGCGTTGGGACTGGTGATGGCCCTGGGCTACTACGTGATGGCATCGGCGCCGTCGTTGCGCGAGCAGATGGCCGGCAGCAAGTACTACCCGCGCAATTTCGCCGGATGGCAGCCGCTGGCCGATGCGGTGCGCGACGAGCTGGCGCAGATGCCGGCCGAGACCGAGATAGTGGCCGGCAGTTTCAAGGTCGGGTCCGAGCTGGGATTCCGCCTGGACGATGCGGCCATCAAGGTGCTGCCGCATGAACTCAATGACCGGCATGGTCGCACCGCGCAGCTGGCCCTGTGGGGTCTGATCAGCGATGGCAGCCGCACCGTTCCCCAGCTGCTGGTGATCGCCCCTGGCGACCAGCGTTATCGCGATCTGCTGGCACGCTATCACCGCATCTGCGCGCTGGTCGGGCCACTGCCGCCACCGCGCGTGGTGTCCACCGATCACGGCTTCCAGCGATTTCTGCTGTTCCGCCTGCCTGCGGCCAAGGTGCAGGGACCGTGTGTGACGCCGGCGATGGCCTGGCTGGACACCCCTGTGGCAGGTGCCAAGGTCGCCGGGCAACTGGATGTGCAGGGCTGGGCCTTCAAGGACGGTGTAGGGCTGGCGCGGGTGGAGCTGCTGGTGGATGGGCGCAGTGCAGGTGATGCGAAGTACGGTCGCACCTTCGATGTGCGGCCTGCGTGGCCGGGAACCAGCGATCCTCGCCATCCCGACGTGGGGTTTGATGCGCAGGTGGATATCGCCGGATTGAAGCCGGGGCGACACTGGCTGGGGCTTCGTCTGTATGGCCAGGACGGCAGTGTCGAACAATGGATGGAGCAGCCGTTCACCGTGGAAAAATAGAACGCGGTGCGGTCCCGGATATGGATTGCGAGAGCGCTTGACAGGGTAGTTTCAACAGCTGATGGGATAATGGAAAATTTCGACATTGCGGTATTGATTCCCTGCTACAACGAGCAGGCGGCGATTGCCAAGGTGGTGGCCGACTTCCGCCTGAGCCTGCCTGCGGCAAGGATCGTGGTGCTGGACAACAACTCCAGCGACCGCACTGCCGAGATCGCACTTCAGGCGGGGGCCGAGATTGTGCGGGTGTCATTGCAGGGCAAGGGAAACGCGGTCCGGCGCGGCTTTGCCGATATCGATGCAGATGTGTATGTACTGGTCGATGGCGACGACACCTACGAGGCCGCTGCGGCGCCCGGTCTGATCCGCAAGTTGATCGAGGAGCGTCTGGATATGCTGGTCGGTGCGCGGCGTGATCAGCAGGCGGCTGCGTATCGGCCCGGACATCGGCTGGGGAACATGCTGTTGACGCGTTGCGCCGGCTTCCTGTTTGGCCGCAGCTTCGATGACATGCTGTCCGGTTACCGCGTTTTCTCCAAGCGCTATGTGCATTCCTTTGCCGCCCATGCACATGGGTTCGAGATTGAAACCGAACTGGCTGTGCATGCGCTTCAGCTGCGCATGCCGGTGGCCGAGGTGGATACCGTATATGGCGTGCGTCCGGAAGGCTCGCACAGCAAGCTCAATACCTGGCGCGACGGTTGGCGCATCCTCTGTACGATCGCCAAGCTGTTCAAGGCCGAGCGACCGCTGCTGTTCTTCTCGATTGGTTTTGCGCTGGCTGAACTGCTGTCACTCGGACTGGCGATTCCACTGTTCCAGACCTATCTCGAAACCGGGATGGTGCCGCGTTTTCCCACCGCAATACTGTGTGTGGCCTTGGCGTTGCTGGGGTTCTTGCTGCTTGCGTGCGGCTTGATCCTCGATACCGTGACGCGTGGGCGGGTCGAGGCAAAGCATCTGGCGTATCTGTCGGTGTCCAGGGGAGCCGCGGTTGATTCCGGTGATCGCCGGTGAGCGCGCAGCGGGCGGTGCATGCCGCAGGTTCCAGACACCGCTTTCTGGCCGCCGTTGAGCGGCGGTTCGCGTTCAACTCCCGTGCAAACATGGTGGCCGCGGCGCTGTTTGTGTCGTTGCTGGGGGGCTGCGTGTCGCTGTGGCTGGGACAGGATGCCAATTGGGATCTGCGCAATTACCACCTCTACAACGGATATGCCGCTTTGCATGGCCGGCTCGCGCTGGATCTGGCGCCGGCGCAGATGCAGAGCTACTTCAGTCCGCTGCTTGATATTGCCCAGTACCTGTTGCTGACCGGCGCGCCAGGTGCGCTGTCGGGATTCTTGATGGGCGTGCTGCATGGCCTGTTGTTCCTGCCGGCTGCAGGTATCGCATGGTGCGTGCTGGACGGGCGGAAAGAGCGCGCGTGGCTGGCGCCGTTACTGGCTTTGTCCGGCTTGTGCATGGGCGCGGTCCTGTCGGAATTCGGCAACACCATGGCCGATAACACCACCGCGCTGTTTGTGCTGTGCAGCGTATGGCGGGTGCTGCGTATGCAGGCCGGGGCGGCCTTGCCTCGCCCTGGCCACGGCTGGCTGCTGGCCGGCGCGTTGATCGGATTTGCGGTCGCGTTGAAGTTGACCAATGCCATCTATGCGGTAGGGCTGGCGGCCGCAGTGCTGGCCGGGCCCGGGCATTGGATATCCCGTTTTCGCGCGTTGCTGCTGGTGACTCTGGCGGCAATGGTGGTTGCCGTGCTGTCGGTGGGCTGGTGGTACTGGCAAGTCTGGCAGCAGTTCGGGAATCCGCTGTTTCCGCAGTTCAACGCGTTGTTCCAGTCGCCGCTGGCAGCGCAGGGTTCCATTGGCGACACACGTTGGTTGCCGGAGGGTTTCGCCGAACATCTGGCGTGGCCGCTGCTGTTCACCTTCGATCCCAAGCGGATCAGTGAGGTTTCCCTGACGTCGGGCATCTGGGCGATGTTGGCGGTCGCCATGTTCCTGCTGTTGGCCCGGCGCCTGCTGGGTAGGCGTGAGGGCGGTGGGGGGATGTTTGCGCCCGTACTGCGCAGCCTGGTGGTGTTCTTCGTCGTTTCCTACCTGTTGTGGCAAACCCTGTTCAGTATCCATCGCTACCTGGTGGCACTGGAACTGATCGCGCCGCTGCTGCTGTGGTGTGCCTGTGTGGCGCTGCGGCCTTCACCCCGGGGCATGCGGATGGGGGGATGGGCGATAGGCGTGTGTGTGTTGATTTCGCTGGCCGGCTGGGGCAACTGGGGCCATGAGCGCTGGGCGTCCAATGCGTTCGAAGTGCAGCAACCGCGTATCGACTCCCCCGGGGAGAGCGTTGTGCTGCTGGTCGGTGGCGATCCGCAGGCGTGGCGGGTCGCGTTTCTGCCACGTTCTGTGCGATACGCCGCGGTCGCGTCGAATTTTCCGGAGTCCGAGGGCTACCGCGCGCACTTGCGGCAGATGCTTTTAGACCGCCCACAGCAGTTTGCGATATTCCCCGGTTCCTCGGACAAGTTGGCGGCCCGGTTCGAGAGTCTGAATGCCAAAGTGGCGATGGCCGGGCTGGATCGCGAATCCGATTGCGCGAAATTGCGCTGGCTGACGCGCAGGTTGAAGGGGTTGCGCTCCGATGTACAGGTCACTGATGGGCGGTGCGTACTGATCCCGCGCAATGGCGCATTGCAGAGTGTCATGGAAGCCGAGGCGGAGCAGCGCGCCTTGGCGCAATCGCGATTGGCCGCCTACGGCTTGATGCTTGTGCCCGGGTCCTGCATCACCTTGACATCGCGTATCGGGCAGGGGCAGTTCCCCTATCAATGGTGTCGTCTGACTCCTGCGCGGTGATGGCGGGGAGGGGGCTCAGGGCAGCTGATAGCCCGCCTTGCGCAGCAGCTGCGCAAGGCGGATCAGAGGCAGGCCGATCAGGGCCGTGGGGTCCTGATTGTCGATCGCCTCGAACAGGCTGATGCCCAAGCCTTCGCATTTGAAGCTGCCGGCACAATCCAGCGGCTGTTCGGCGGCCACGTAACGCTCGATTTCGGTCTGGCCCAGGGTGCGGAACCGCACGGTGGTGAGATCCAGAGCATGCAGCAGCTCGGCGGCACTGATGACACAGACAGCGGTATGGAATCTGACGGATTTGCCGGACATGGCTGCCAGTTGCGCCAGTGCGGCCTCCGCGGTGCCGGGCTTGCCCAGCGGTTTGCCCTCAAGCTCCGCGACCTGGTCCGAGCCAATGACCCGGCTGTGCGGGTACTGCGCCGCGACCGCGCGGGCTTTGGCTTCGGCCAGGCGCTGCGCCAGGGCGCGAGGCGACTCCCCGGTCAGTGCCGATTCATCCACGTCAGGGCGTGCGCAGCTGAACGGAATCCGCAGTCGAGCAAGCAATTCTGCGCGATAGCGGGAAGTGGAAGCCAGAACCAGTGTTTGCATGCGAAAATACCGTCGGAAAGCACAGGCAGTCTGCGGCTGTGAAGGTCCGCATGGCAACCGGACAACAGGCCGGGTTTGACAGCGGCTTGGGTCATCCTTAACATTCTGCAGCTTATGTCCGCGAACGTACCCGAATTGCTGGATGCTTGGCGGATGGTCGCAGCACGCAGGTGCTTTGACGGCCAGGTGCCTCTGTCCGAATTGACCCGACTGCAGGGTCTGATTGCCGATGCCGAAGGCCAGTGCCGCTATGCATTGGAATTTGGCCGCGACGATACGCTGCAGGTGGCTTATGTCGAGCTGTCCATTGATGTCGAGTTGCCGCTGGTCTGCCAGCGCACCATGCAGCGTTTCCTGCTGCCGGTATCGGTGAAGCAGCGGCTGGGCCTGATCCGCGACGAGGATGAGGAATCTGCGCTGCCTCCGGATTACGAGGCGTTGCTGGTGCCGGAAGATGGCAATCTGCGGCCGCTGGATCTGGTGGAAGACGAATTGGTGCTGGCGGTGCCGGTGGTGCCGTTGTCACCCGGAAGTGAGGCAGTCGAAAAAGACTGGTTCGCGACCGATGCAGAATTGAGCAAGGCCAACCCGTTCGCGGCGCTGGCGGCATTGAAGAAACAATAGCGGCCGGTTGTCGTCGGCGGTCGCGGCAAAAGCGAAAGTAGTGCAGGACGCTGGCGTCCCGTGCAATTAAACGACGAAGCAAACGAATCGAGTTTGGAGCAATCCCATGGCTGTGCAGAAATCCCGTGTTACCCCGTCCCGCCGCGGCATGCGTCGTGCCCATGACGCCCTGAGCGCCAAGCAGCTGTCCACCGATCCGACCACCGGTGAAGTGCATCTGCGCCACCACATCACTGCTGACGGTTTCTACCGTGGCAAGAAAGTGATCGCGACCAAGTCCTCCTCGGTCGTCGAAGAAGATTGATTCGTGGCGGCCGCTGCGGAAACGTGGCGGTTGTCGCACCGATTCTTCCGGAGCCGCCTTCGGGCGGCTTCGCGCAACAGGAAACAGCATGAGCAAGCGGATTTATTCGCGGATCGCGGGCACAGGTAGTTATCTGCCCGAGAAAGTGTTGACCAATGACGATCTGACCAAGATTGTCGACACGACCGACGAGTGGATTCAGTCGCGTACGGGTATCCGTGAGCGGCATATCGCTGCCGAAGGCGAAACCACCGGTGATCTGGGCTACAACGCGGCGGTTCGCGCGTTGGAAGCGGCCGGCATCGAGGCTTCGCAGCTGGACATGATCATCGTGGGTACGACCACGCCTGATCTGATTTTCCCGTCTACCGCCTGCCTGATCCAGGCGCGTCTTGGCGCGACCGGTTCGGCGGCGTTTGACGTCAATGCGGCGTGTTCGGGCTTCATCTTCGCCCTGAGCGTGGCTGACAAATTCATCCGCAGCGGCGATGCCAGGCATGTGCTGGTGATCGGTGCGGAAACCCTGACCCGTATCGTCGACTGGGAGGATCGCACGACCTGCGTCCTGTTCGGCGATGGGGCCGGTGCCGTCGTGCTCAAGGCCGACGAAGAAACGGGCATTCTCAGCACCCATCTGCATGCCGATGGCAGCAAGAAGGAGTTGCTGTGGGATCCGGTGGGGGTGTCCACGGGTCTGGACAAGCCCGGCAAGATCCTGATGAAGGGCAACGACGTGTTCAAGTACGCCGTCAAGGCGTTGGACTCGGTGGTGGACGAAGCCCTGCAGGCCAACGGTCTGGACAAGTCCGCACTGGATTGGCTGGTGCCCCATCAGGCCAATCTGCGCATCATCGAGGCCACGGCCAAGCGCCTGGAGATGTCGATGGACCAGGTGGTGGTGACTGTGGACAAGCACGGCAACACGTCCGCCGGTTCGGTGCCATTGGCACTGGATGTGGCGGTCCGTTCCGGGCGGGTCCAGCGCGGCCAGCTGGTGCTGGTGGAGGCCTTCGGTGGCGGCTTCACCTGGGGCTCGGCGCTGCTGCGCTACTGATTCCACGCCCGGTCGCAGCACAGGCATCTTGCCTGTGCGCATCGAACAGCCTGTCGCCTGCGACGGGCTGTTTGCGTTTTGGGGCAAATGCGCGGCGGATATGCCGGCAGACCATTCCGGCGTTGTGCCGGACTTGCTGAATTGGTGCTTGCATACGCGCCAGTACAGACGGGTGGCGATGTTCGCGCTTATGATGCCCGGCTTCGATTTATCTGGCGGATGACCGCGTGACTGATTCCCGACTTGCTTTCGTGTTCCCGGGCCAGCTCCCAGTCGCTGGGGATGCTGGCCGAACTGGCCGAACTGAACCCGCAGATCCGTGAAACCTTTGCCGAGGCTTCCGAAGGCGCAGGGGTCGACCTGTGGGCGTTGTCGCAGGGCGGGCCGGACGAGCAGCTCAACCGCACCGAGTTCACCCAGCCGGCACTGCTGGCGGCAAGCATCGCGGTGTGGCGCCTGTGGAATGCGCAGGGCGGCGCCAAGCCGGCCGTGCGTGGCCGGCCACAGTCTGGGGGAATACACCGCTCTGG
>NZ_BAZI01000084.1 GCF_001310775.1 Stenotrophomonas pictorum JCM 9942 | reverse complement strand
CCCAGGTGGACACCACGCGCGCGCCGCGCGCGTCCACCGGTGAGGCCAGCAACCTCGGCGCGGCGCCACCAAGGGCGCCCAGCAGCGCGGAGGTCTGCAAGAATTGCCGACGTGTCCTCATTCACCGTGCTCCGTGGCTGACCGGCGAGCAGCTGCGGGGAGGGCGTTTTCGGCATGCCATGCCAAGCACCCAGCACCCCCAGTTCGCCGTGTTCGATACGCCACACCGGGACCTGCCGCAGTGCCGGCGAGAGCCCGCCCTTGGACAGGAACCGTTGCTGGAAGCCATCATCATGCAGTTCGGCAGCCAAGTGCCCGGTAATGCCCCCCGTCAGATAGACCGATCGTGCGCCGAATGTCAGCGCCAGATCACCGGCCAGGCTGCCCAGCCACGCGGCGAACATCTGCGTGCTTTCCAGCGCGAGGGTATCGGTTTCGGCCCGCGCCGCCTGGATGATCTGCGCCGGTGTCTGCCATTGGGCCGGTACCGCGCGCAGCTCGCACAGGCAGGTGTACAACGCCACCAGCCCCGGCCCGGACAATATCCGTTCGTTGTCGACGTGCGCATGCTGTTGCGAGAGCAGTCGCAACACGTCCTGCTCCAAGGGGGTGCCGGCGGAAAGAGCCGCGTGCCCCGCCTCGCTGGAAAGCACGCCATCAGCCAGCCGCAGCGCCACTCCCAGTCCCGTTCCCGGCCCCAGCACCAGGGCCGGCAGGCGCATTTCCAGCGCACCCTCCCCATAGATCCGCTGCATGGCGGCGGCATCGGCATACGGCAGCGCCTGGGCCACGGCGACAAAGTCGTTGATCAGCGCCAGCTGCTCCAGCCCCGCGTCATGACGGGTCCGCGACAGCGACACCGGCCAGGCCAGGTTCGTGTTGAGCAGGTCATCGCCATCGAGCACGCCAGCAATGGCGACCACCGCAGACTGGATCGCCGGCGCCAGATTCTCCGTGTGCAGCCAGTGGACATAATCGCGCAGGATCGCGGCCAGGCTGGGATGCTCGGCGCAGGTGTATTTGCGGAACCCGTTCACCTGGATGGGTTCGCCCGGCCGCAGCGTCGCCCAGCCCAGCCGCGCATAGGTGCCGCCGACGTCTGCCCGATGATCGCGGTCGAAGTCGTCAAATTGCCGCATTCATCGAAACGGGTACCGGCATTGTCCGCCACTGGATCGCTCATCCCTGCTTCTGCCTGTGCTGCATGTTTCTTTGACGCCTGTGTCGTGGAGCGCGAATGATGCGGCAAGGCCCCCCGTTAGGAAACCCGTCTCATGCCAAGGAACGCGCCAGCCGCCAGGACCACCAGCCCAACGCGGTCATCGACAGCGAGCCCCCCAGGTGCAGCGCGATCGTCAGCAGGCCCCAGCCCAGCTGCTGGCGCTGCAGCAGATCCACGACCTCGGCAGAGAAGCTGGAGAACGTGGTCAGGCCGCCCAGCAGGCCAGTCACCACAAAAAGCCGCCATTGCGGTGGAAGCTCGGGGTGGCTGATGAAAAATGCCAGGGCCAGTCCGACTGCATAGCCGCCCAGCAGATTGGCTGCCAGCGTTCCCAGCGGAACCGTGCCATGCACCGGGTTCAGCCAGATGCTAAGAGCAAACCGCAGCCAGGCGCCGATGGTTGCGCCCACTCCGATGGCCAGGAACGAAAGCCACATCACTCAGTCTCCGCCCAGAAGGGAACTGCCCGCTGTCATTTGCGCGCCGCCAGCGCCTTTTCGCGCGCCGCACGCAACCGGTCCAGCTTCTCCTTGAGCTTGATTTCAAGGCCGCGCTCGACCGGCTGGTAATATACGCGCTCGCCCATTCCATCCGGGAACGCGGTCTGGTCCAGCGCGATGCCGCCCTCCACATCGTGGTCGTACTGGTAACCCTGGCCGTATCCCAGCGTCTTCATCAACCGGGTCGGGGCATTGCGCAGGTGCAGCGGCACCGGCTGGGTGCCCAGCTCGGCGACGTCGGCCCGGGCGGCCTTCAGCGCCATGTAGGCCGCGTTGGATTTGGCGGTGCTGGCCAGATAGACCACCAGATTGGACAGCGCGATATTGCCCTCCGGGGCACCGATCCTGTCATAGGCATTCCAGACATTGATCGCCATCTCCAGTGCCCGTGGATCGGCCAGCCCGACGTCTTCCACCGCCATGATGGTCAGCCGCCGCAGCAGATAGGACGGATCGCAGCCGCCGTCGATCATCCGTGCCAGCCAGTAGATCGCGCCATCCGGGTTGGAGCTGCGCACCGATTTGTGCAACGCCGATATCTGGTCGTAGAACTGTTCGCCGCCCTTGTCGAAACGGCGGGTGCGATCGGCCAGGACCTGCAGCAGGGTCTCGGGCGTGATTTCCCCGCCCTCGCCCGTCGCCAGCTCGGCGGCGATCTCCAGCAGGGTAAGGGCGCGGCGCACGTCGCCATCGGCGGCGCGGGCGATCTCCAGCAGGGAGTCCGGAGAGACGCGGATGCCCTGCTCTCCCAATCCGCGCGCGGAATCGTGCAAGGCCCGCTGCAATGCTTCAACCACATCCTCCGGCGAAACCGATTCGAGCACATGGACCCGGCAGCGCGACAGCAGCGCCGAATTCAGCTCGAAGGACGGATTCTCGGTGGTGGCGCCAACAAAGATGATCGTGCCGCGCTCGATATGCGGCAGGAAGGCGTCCTGCTGGGCCTTGTTGAAGCGGTGCACCTCATCGACGAACAGCACCGTGCGACGTCCTTCGGCAAAGCGCTGCGCCGCCTCGGCCAGCACCTGGCGCACCTCCGGCAAGCCGGAGAGCACGGCGGAAATCGCTTTGAACTCGGCATCGGCGTATTGGGCCAGCAGCAGCGCCAGCGTGGTCTTGCCGCAGCCCGGTGGGCCCCACAGGATCATCGAGTGCACATGCCCGGATTCAACCGCGCGGCGCAACGCCGTGCTGGGAGCCAGCAGCCGCTTCTGCCCAACCATCTCGTCCAGGGTGCGCGGACGCATGCGTTCGGCGAGCGGACGCATGCCGTCGCGATCGGCACTCAGCAGGTCGGCGGGCGTATCATCAATGAAGATATTTCGGGATCTGGCCACGCCCGCATTCTAGCAGCGTGGCTCACTCGTCCCTGCCGGCGGATCAACGCTCGCCAACGACGTCCACGCCCTTGGCGGGCACAAAGCGGAAGGTGCCGGCGGCAAAGCCCGGGTTCTTCTTCCAGCCACTGAAATCAATGACGGTGCGCTGGCCCACGGCATCGACCACCTCCATTCGCGAAAGTCCACCCTGGGCAAAACCCAGCGCCGCGTACTGGAAGCTGGCATCGGTCTCGCGCTTGGGGGTCAGCGACAGCCACTGCATTCCATCACGCGCCGCGGCCTCCTCGCTGACATCGTACTGGCGCTCCAGCAATGCCGGGTTGATCAGGGCGGTGAGCGGACTGCTCTGCTCCTCGGAGCCCTGCTCGCGCACCGTGGCCTGTTCCAGGTCAGGCTCATACACCCACACTTTTGCGCCGTCAGCGACGATCAGCTGCGGATGCGGGCGGGTGTATTCCCAGCGGAACAGCCGCGGCGCCGACAGCGCCACGCGGCCACTGGAGGATTCCTTCAGTTTGCCGCGCGAGTCGAACACCTGCTGCGAGAACTGCCCATCCAGGCCACGCAGACCGCTGGTGAAGGACTTCAGGTCGTCACGGGCACCGGCATGGGCATCTGCCGCGAGGCCAGCGCAGGCCACGGCAACGGCGAGAACGGAGTGGCGCAGGAATGCAGTCATGGCAGCGGCAGTCGGGAAGGTGTGGGTGAGGCAGAGTCTGCCTCTTGGGAACTGAATGGGCGGCAATCGGGAACTGAACACCGCCCTTCTCATCACTTCGGCGGCGGCGGTGCCAACACGGTGCGATCACCGTTGTGCTCGGGCGAGCTCACCACCCCGGCCGCTTCCATCGCCTCGATCAGGCGCGCGGCGCGGTTGTAGCCGATCTTCAACCGGCGCTGTACACCGGAGATCGATGCACGGCGGGTTTCGGTCACGATGCGCAGCGCCTCGTCGTACAAGGGGTCGGACTCGTCACCGCCGCCACTGCTCTCCGGCAGACCGGTGGCGCCGACCACGGTACCGTCGCCCATCATCTGCACCTCATCCAGCACGCCGGAAATGTAGTCGGTCGGGCCGCTGGCCTTCAGATGCTCGACCACGCGATGCACCTCCTCGTCGGAGACGAAGGCACCGTGCACGCGATCCGGCAGCGCGGTACCGGGCGGCAGATACAGCATGTCGCCGTTGCCCAGCAGCGCCTCGGCGCCGGACTGGTCCAGGATGGTGCGCGAATCGATCTTGGAGCTGACCTGGAAAGCGATACGGGTCGGGATATTGGCCTTGATCAGGCCGGTGATCACGTCCACCGACGGCCGCTGCGTGGCCAGGATCAGATGGATGCCGGCCGCACGCGCCTTCTGCGCCAGCCGCGCGATCAGCTCTTCGACCTTCTTGCCGACGATCATCATCATGTCGGCGAATTCGTCGATGAAGATGACGATGAACGGCAGCGGTTCCAGTGGACGCGGCGCCTCGCCCATTTCCGGGTTCGGTTTGAACAGCGGGTCCATCAGCGGCTGGCCGGCGTCGATGGCGTCCTTCACCTTCTTGTTGAAGCCGGCCAGATTGCGCACGCCGACAGCACTCATCAGCTTGTAGCGGCGCTCCATCTCGCAACGCACCAGCGCAGGCCGTTGCCGGCCTCCTTCATATCGGTGACCACCGGCGCCAGCAGGTGCGGAATGCCTGGTAGACGCTGAGCTCCAGCATCTTCGTCGATCATCAGCATGCGCAGGTCTTTCGGGCTGGCCTTGTACAGCAGGCTCAACACCATCGCGTTGACCGCCACCGACTTGCCCGAGCCGGTTGTACCGGCCACCAACAGGTGCGGCATGCGTGCCAGGTCGGCCACCGTCGGCCGGCCGGCGATGTCCTTGCCCAGCGCCAGGGTCAGCACGCTGGCGGATTTGTCGTATTCCTTGGAGCGCAGCAGCTCGGACAGGAAGATCATCTCGCGGCTGACGTTGGGAATTTCCAAGCCGATCACCGACTTGCCCGGGATCACGTCGACCACACGCACCGATTTGACCGACAGGCCGCGGGCGATGTCCTTGTCCAGCGAACTGATCTGGCTGACCTTCACGCCCGGTGCCGGTTCGATCTCGAAGCGGGTGATCACCGGCCCCGGATAGGCGCCGACCACCACCGCATCGATACGGAAGTCCTTGAGCTTGAACTCGATCTGCCGCGACAGGGTTTCCAGTGTCTCCTCGGAATAGCCCTTGGCCTGCGGCTTGGGATCATCCAGCAAGGCCAGTGGCGGCAGGTCGGAGCCATCGCCGTTGACGCCCTGGAACATCGGAATCTGCGTCTCACGCTTGGCGCGGTCGCTTTTCTCGATCACCGGCGCCGGACGCGGTTCGATCTTCACCGGTTCGCGCTTGGCGCGGACCTCGGCGTCGACCTTGCGGATTTCCTCGCGCTCTTCGCGCAGGGCACGGGTCTGCTGCCATTCGCTGGCCTGCTCCTTCTTCTTGTTGAGCAGCGGACCCAGCGCCAGCACCCACGTGCCGATCTTCTCCATCACCGCAAACCAGGACAGCCCGGTGGCCAGGGTGATCGAGGTCAGCAGCAACACCAGCAGGAACAGGTTGCTGCCCACCGGCCCGAAGCCGCTCTGCAGCGACTTGCCGACCAGCACGCCCAAGCCGCCGCCGGCACGGGCGACATCCCCCGGCGGCAGCCGCAGATACAGAAAGCCGGTGGCACCGATCAGAAAACCGACAATGCCGACCAGCCGCAGCGCCGGCCCCAGGTCGTCCTGGACGCGTTCCTCGCGCTTGAGCCCGAACATCGCGATCCACGCCACCGCAGCCAGCATCAGTGGCAGCAGATAGGCCACGTAGCCGAACAGCTGGCGCATGACATCGGCGATCCACGCGCCGACCTTGCCGCCCATGTTGTGCACCGGCGCGACGACCGAACCGGATTGCGACCAGCCCGGATCACTGGGGGAGTAGGTGAACAGACTGGCCAGCAGATACAGCAGGGCCGGCGCGATGGCGATCAGCGCCAGATCACGCCACAACTTCTGCCGGCGCGGATTGTCTGGCGCCGCAGCCGTCGACTTGCGCGCACTGGCGCCCGCGCTGGAGCTCTTGTCACGTTCCGGGACCTGTTTCGCCACCTTTGACCAGACCTTAAAAATGCACGGTTAGTGATTGATATTAAACGACTGACCGCCGGGTTTCATCCGCTTTCGTCACCCACCGTCTTGCCCCGGAGCCGCCAATACCATAGAGCCGCCGGATACACGCGGCGGTACGCTGCCGAACCTGGAAACGCCTTCTGACGGGCCGCCCAGTTCCATTCACGCGCCTTGATTCACCCCGGTCCGACCGCCACTCTATGGCTTGCCCGGATGGTCGCGGAACTCCCCGATCATGCCGCCAATCCTGACTTTCGCGAGTATACATGAGCACTTCCAGCCTCCCGACCAAGCACACCCGCCTGTTGATTCTGGGCTCCGGCCCCGCCGGCTGGACCGCAGCCGTCTATGCTGCCCGCGCCAATCTCAAGCCGCTGGTCGTCACCGGCCTGCAGCAGGGCGGCCAGCTGATGACCACCACCGAAGTGGACAACTGGCCAGGCGACGCGCACGGGCTGATGGGTCCGGACCTGATGGCGCGCATGCAGGCTCATGCAGAGCGTTTCGACACCGAAGTGGTGTTCGACCATATCCATACCGCCGACCTGTCCCAGCGGCCATTCACCCTGACCGGCGACAGCGCCCAGTACACCTGCGACGCGCTGATCATCGCTACCGGCGCCACCGCCAAGTACCTGGGCATTCCGTCGGAAGAGACCTTCAAGGGTCGCGGCGTGTCGGCCTGCGCCACCTGTGACGGGTTCTTCTACAAGGACCAGGACGTGGTCGTGGTCGGCGGCGGCAACACTGCCGTGGAAGAGGCGCTGTACCTGTCCAACATCGCCCGCAAGGTCTACCTGGTCCACCGCCGCGACACGCTGAAGGCGGAAAAGATCATGCAGGACAAGCTGTTCGCCAAGGTCGCCGCCGGCAAGATCGAGACCGTCTGGCACCACCAGGTGGACGAGGTGCTGGGCAACGAGATGGGCGTGACCGGCGTCCGCGTGAAGTCCACGCTCGACGGCAGCACCCGCGACATTGACGCCCACGGCTTCTTCGTCGCCATCGGCCATCACCCCAACACCAGCCTGTTCGACGGCCAGCTGGCGATGAACAACGGCTATCTGGAAATCCGCTCGGGCCTGGGCGGCAACGCCACCATGACCTCGGTGGAAGGCGTCTTTGCCGCGGGCGACGTGGCCGACCAGCACTACCGCCAAGCGATCACCTCGGCCGGCTTCGGCTGCATGGCCGCGCTGGATGCAGAGCGCTTCCTGGACGCGCAGGACGCCTGAGGCCCGTTCCCGGCAGCCCGGCATGGACAAGGTGATGCTCAAACAGCTGCTGTTCCACGGCAGCTGGCTGGTGTTCCCGGCCATCGTCTGGCTGCTGTGGCGTTGGCGCGGCGGCGGCCAGCGCGCCGTGCTGGTGGCCCTGCTGCTGGGCTGCGGCGCATTCACCTGGGCGCGGTTCATCGAGCCGCAGCTGATTCTGGTCGACCACACCGAGCTGCGCGGCACCGGTGCGGATACGCGGGTTGCCCTGCTCAGCGACATCCACCTCGGGGTCTACAAGGACCGGGCTTTCCTGCAGCGGGTGGTCCAGCGCGTGAATACGCTGGATGTCGACGCGGTGGTCATCGCCGGCGACCTGACCTACGAATCGCGTCCTGAACAGTTGCACGGACTGTTTGCCCCGTTGGCGCAACTGCGGGCGCCCACGTATGTGGTGCTGGGCAACCACGACCAGCAGCCGCCGGGCCGGGATCTCGACAAACCCTTGCGTGAAGCACTGCTGGCACACGGCATGCGCATCATCGAAGGCCGCGTCATCACCGATGTGCGCGGCGTGCATTGGGCCGGGCTCGGCGACCAGTGGGCCGGCAAGGATGATCCCCGCTTCCTTCGTCAGCCTGGCCCGCACCGCGACCGCACGATCCTGATCGCCCACAACCCGGACAGCGCCATGCAGTTGCGCCCAGGGGATGCGACGCTGGTGCTGGCCGGGCATACCCATGGCGGCCAGATCCGCATTCCATGGCTGTATCGCAACGTCATCCCCAGCGCCCACGGCTTTGATCGTGGCGAGCAGGTGATGCAGACCGGCCATGGCACGGTGCGCGTCTTCACCACGCGTGGCGTCGGCGAGATCGGCCTGCCGCTGCGCCTGTTCAATCCGCCAACGATTGATGTATTGCAGCTGCGGCCATGAACACCTCCCTCGAGCTGCACGCCCTGCTCTCGCTGGCCGACATCCCGGCCGAGCAATGGAACAGCCTGCATGACGGCAGTAATCCTTTCGTCAGCCACGCCTTTCTCGCGGGACTGGAGCAACATGGCTGCCTGCGCCCGGAATGGGGCTGGCAGCCGCAGCACCTGACGCTGTGGCGCGACGGAGACCTGGTCGGCGCCGCTCCCGGCTACCTGAAGTACAACTCGCATGGTGAATTCGTATTCGACCACGCGTGGGCCAATGCCTACGCACGCAGCGGGCTGGACTACTTCCCCAAGTGGCTGGGCGGCGTGCCCTACTCGCCCGTCACCGGACCGCGCCTGCTCGCACGCAATGACGATGACCGCCGCGTCCTGCTTCAGGGCGTGGTCGACCATGTCACGAAGGCGCAACTTTCCTCGGCACATATCAACTTCCACCTGCCTGCAGAGATGTCACTGTTTGACCAGGACTGGCTGGCACGGCGCGATGTGCAGTTCCAGTGGCGACGCCAGCCCGGCTGGCACGGATTTGACGACTTCCTGGCGGCGATGGATCACAAGCACCGCAAGAACATCCGCCAGGAACGCAACAAGGTGGCGCGGGCGGGAATCACCTTCGTGGTCCGCCACGGCGATGAAGCCAGCGCCGCCGAGCTGCAGGCGATGCACCGCTTCTACCTGCAGACCTTTGCCGAATACGGCAACGCGCCGGCGCTGACGTTGCCGTTCCTGCACCACCTGGCCGAGCACCTGCCGCGCCAGCTGG
>NZ_BAZI01000083.1 GCF_001310775.1 Stenotrophomonas pictorum JCM 9942 | reverse complement strand
CGCTTGCAGCGGACGAGTGCTCCGCGTTGGGCGGCGCGACCGGCGCGGCGGCTGTTCAGATGGGCGGTGGGGGCGGCGGCGATGTTCAGTCTGCTGGCGATCGGCGTGCGGCATCAGGACGATGGCGCCGAGTACTACGCCACGCGCAAGGGCGAGATCCTGCGGGTGCCATTGCAGGACGGCTCGGCGATCACGCTCGACTCGGACTCCCAGGTGCGGGTGAGCTACAGCGACAGCCGTCGCGACATCCGTCTGCTGCAGGGCGAGGCGTTGTTCGATGTGGCCAAGAACCCGCATCGGCCGTTCGTGGTGCGTGCCGAGGAAACCGATGTGACCGCGATCGGCACCAGCTTCGCGGTCAGTCTCACCGAACGTCGCAGTGGTGGTGTGGAAGTGCTGGTGCGCGAAGGCGTGGTGGATGTGACCGACGTACAGGGCGCGGTGGCGCCGGCGCGACTGCTGGCCAACTACCGCGCCCTTGCCAACCGCAGCCATGGCATCCGCATCGAGGCGGTGCCCAGTGATGATCTGCAGCAGCAACTGGCGTGGCGCGAGGGCATGTTGTCGTTCAATGGCGACACGTTGTCGGTGGCGGCGGCGCAGTTCCTGCGCTACAGCGACACCCGTATCGTCATCAACGATCCGCTGGTGGGCAGCCGCCGCATCGTCGGCCTGTACTCGGCCAGCGATCCGCGCGGATTTGCGCACAGCGTCGCCCTGAGTCTGGGCCTGGTGGTGGAACAGCACGGCAACGATGTCCGCCTGAGTTCCCCCGAGCCCGCGTCCGCTGCGGCGCGGTCCCTGCAATGAACGTGGAAATGAGCATGTACAAGAGCAATCGATGGGCGCATCTGCTGGCGATGCTGGTGCTGTTGGGCGCCGGGCAGGCCACTGCTGTGGCCCGGGCCGGCGACGCGCAGCCATTGTTGATCCGTGATGCGATGGTGTTCGATGGCACCGGGCGCGCCGCCTATCCGGCCAGCGTGCTGGTGGAAGAGGGCAGGATCGCGGCCATCGGCCAGCAGCTGCAGGCGCCCAAGGGCGCGC
This sequence comes from Stenotrophomonas pictorum JCM 9942, assembly GCF_001310775.1. GTDB lineage: Bacteria > Pseudomonadota > Gammaproteobacteria > Xanthomonadales > Xanthomonadaceae > Stenotrophomonas > Stenotrophomonas pictorum. Next base: position 8,180 of record NZ_BAZI01000083.1, on the reverse strand, counting down.
GGGTGGTCAACGCGCGCGGACAGGCATTGCTGCCGGGCTTGCTGGATCTGCACACACACTGGACGCCCAATGCGACCCCGTCGGAACTGCCCCGGGTGGCCAATCTGTACATGGCTGCGGGTGTCACCACGGTCAGCGATTTCCACGAGCCGCCGGAGGCCTACGCGCCGCGCCGGCAATGGCTGGCCTCGATCGCCGCGCCGGACGTGAAGTTCGCCGCGCGCATCAGCACCCCGCTCGGTCATGGCGCCGACTGGGGCGATGAAAACACCACCCGCTGGGTCAACTCACCGGCCGCTGCGCGGGCGGGGGTGCAGGCGGTGGCGGCCTACAAGCCGGATTTCATCAAGGCCTTCACCGACGGCTGGCGTTACTCCAATGCCGCCGACAACAGCAGCATGGATGAGGAGACCCTCAGCGCGCTGGTCGAGGAAGCGCACAGGCACGGCTTGAAGGTGTTCACCCATACGGTGATGGTCAAGCGTGGCAAAGCCGCTGCGCGTGCCGGCGTGGACGTGATCGCGCACAGCCTGCAGGACGGTCCGGTGGACCAGGAACTGGTCGGGTTGATGCGTACCCACGGCACGGCCTATGCGCCCTCTCTGGCGGTGTACCTGCCCGAGCGCGTGGACGGCAGTGGCCGTACCGCCAGCAAGCCGGAAGTGCTGCGCCAGCGCGAACGCAATTTCACCAACGCCCTGGGCAATGTCAAAGCCTTGCATGACGCCGGTATCCCGGTGGTCGTCGGTACCGATGCCGGTATGACCGGTACGCCCCATGGCAGCTCCACCCTGCGCGAGCTTGAGCTGTTCGTCGAGGCAGGGCTTACCCCGGCCGAAGCGCTTGTCGCCGGCACCGCGCACAGCGCCAAGGCGTTGGGCGTGACGGATCGAGGCACCATTGAAGTCGGCAAGCGCGCCGATCTGCTGCTGGTGCGCGGCCAGCCGTGGCAGCGTATCGCCGATATACGCAACACGCAGCAGGTGTATGTCGCCGGTCGCCAGGTCCATGGCAAGGGAGCGGCGCTGCCCGCCGGCAACCACGCGTTGGCATTGCCGGCGCTGCCGGTGGCCGCGCTGGTGGATGACTTCGAGCGCGAAGACGGTCGCACCGCGCTGGATACGCTGCGTATCGACGAGGCCGATGGCGGCAACGACCGCACCGTGCAGGTGACCGAAGTGGTCGCCCGCGAAACCGGTGGCCACGCGCTGGCCACACAGGCCAAGCTGTCAAACAAGGACACGGCGTTTGCCGCGACGATCCTGCCGCTGAGCCGTGGCTCGGTGGCGCCGGTGGATGCGCGGGGCTATCGCGGTGTCCGCTTCGAACTGCGGGGCAGCGCGCCGGAGCTGCGCCTGGAAGTACGCGCGCTGGGCAGTCGCCGCTTTGTCGCCCCGCTGCAGGCCCAACCGCAGTGGCGCGCGGTCGAGGTGCCGTTTGTCACCTTGCAGGGACAGCCGCCATACCGGGCCAAGGGACCCATCGCCCAGTGGAAGGGCGATGACCTGCAGCAGCTGGTGTTCTCAGCCGGCGGTGAACCCGGCAGCAAGGTCTGGTTCGAAATCGACAACGTCACCTTCTACTGAGTTGCGGAGGATATGCCGATGAAGCCGACCCGGCTGCGTGCGGCCCTGCTGGGCTGCCTGTTGTCCATCCCTGCCAGTGTGGGCGCGCAGGATGCCGATGTGGTGGCCGCGCTGGACCGCTATGCCGCGCGCCAGGCCGAGGTCGGGCTGGCACTGTGGCAGCGTCCAGAGCTGGGGTACCTGGAAACGCAATCCTCGGCGTTGCTGCAACAGGAGCTGCGCGAGGCCGGATTCCGTATCCAGGCGGGCGTGGCCGGGATGCCGACGGCGTTCGTCGCCAGCTATGGCCGACGCGGCAAGGGGCCGGTGATCGGTCTGCTGGCGGAGATGGATGGCTTGCCGGCCATGGCGCATGCGGCCGAGCCGGTGCGGGTACCCCTGCCCGGGCAGCTCGCCGGGCACGCCTGCGGTCACAATCTGTTCGGTGCCGCCTCCGTGGGCGCGGCGCGGGCCATCGCACAATGGCTGAAAGACACCGGCAACGACGGCGAAGTCCGGCTGTACGGCACGCCGGCCGAGGAGGGAGGCTCGGGCAAGGTCTACATGACCAAGGCCGGGCTCTTCGATGGAGTGGATGTGGTGCTGCATTGGCATCCGGCAGCCGACAACTCGGCCGCGCAAGGCACCACGCTGGCAAACATCAGCGGGAAGTTCCGCTTCCAGGGGCGTGCTGCGCACGCGGCGATTGCGCCGGAGCGTGGCCGATCGGCACTGGATGGCGTGGAGGCGTTCAATCACATGGCTAATCTGATGCGCGAGCACGTGCCCGACGGCACCCGAATCCACTACGTCATCAGCAACGGCGGGGCGGCGCCCAACGTGGTGCCGGATGATGCTGAAGCGTATTACTACGTGCGTCATACCGACCCGGTGGTGGTCCGCGAGGTGTTCGAGCGCCTGCACCAGGCCGCCCAGGGCGCTGCGATGGGGACGGGTACCACCGTTGCGTTCGAGCAGACCGGCGGGGTGTTCTCGCTGCTGCCCAATGACACGTTGGGGCAGGTGATGCAGGCGGCACTGCAGCGGGTGGGCGGTGTGCGCTATGACGTGGCCGAGCGGGCCTTCGCCGAGCGCATGCAGCAAACACTGGAGCGGCGGCCGGCGCTGGATGAGGCTGCTGCGCTGCAGCCTTACCGTGCCGACAACGCCGGCAGTGCGTCCACCGATGTGGGCGATGTCAGCTGGATTGTTCCCACGGCAGGGGTGAGCACGGCGACCTGGGTACCGGGAACGCCGGCGCACAGCTGGCAGGCCGTGGCCGCCTCGGGCTCGACGATTGGTGCCAAGGGGGCTCTGAATGCGGCGAAGACCCTGGCGCTGGCCGCGGTGGCGCTCTACCAGTCCCCGCAGACCGTCGCCGCCGCCAAGACAGAGTTCGCACAACGGCGGGGTGCGGATTTCACCTATCAGCCGCTGCTGCAGCGCACCGCACCGCCATTGGACTACCGGCGCAAAGCGGCCGACTGAGTGACGACGGGCGGGCGCTCTAGTCGATGGGCGCCATGATCTTCAAGGGCGCAAGCTCGTAGCCCATCGCGACGGCCTGGGACTTGAGCGCCTCAAAACGGTCAGCGTCCATGCCGGGTGTGCGGGAGAGGATCCACAGGTATTTGCGGTCCGGCTCACCGATCATCGCCCACTGGTAGTCCGGGTCCAGGGCGATCACCCAGTAGTCCGCCCATACCCAGGGCAGCCATGCGAGCCATTCGGGCGCGAAGCGCACCTGCAGGCGGCCGGGATGGCCGGCCACGGTGCGTGCGGTCCCCTCGGCCTGGATCAGGTCCCCATCGGCCGTGCGGCAGCGATTGAGCACGCTGATGCGCCCGTCGGCATGGCGCCGATAGCTTGCGGTGATGTCGGCCACGCATTTTTTCTGGAACGACACCGGCAGATGGGCAATTTCATGCCATTGCCCGATATAGCGGTCCAGATTGAGCTGCGGCACGGAGGTCACCGGTTCGGAGGCAATCGCCGAGAACGGCAGCGAGATGGCGAGCAGCAGTGAAAACCGGGTGCGGGGCATGGGTGGATCTCCGTGGCGAGGTGGAAAGCCCGGTCACCATGCCGCCGCTCGAGTGAATCTTTCGTTTTCCCGGATAACAGGAGTGGCGACTCCGGCTGCGATGATCGTGGCCATGCCTGTCGATTGGCGGAGGCAGCTGGGCGGGTGCGCAAACGCTGCATCAGGGCGGCCTTCGCGGACCGGCCTGTTGCCACCCCTGCGCATCTGGAAGGGAATCGGAATTGGATTGTGATCGTCGGACAGGCAATGGAGCGCCGCAACGCGTGCCGCGATGGCGAAGCACCCTGCGGCCGCGGATACCGGTTGCTCCGGGGGGGCGCGTGGCCACTTTCTCGCGGTGGTTGAGGGGACGCCGGTGCGCCCAGCGGGATGTGCCTCTTGGCGAATAAAAAAACCGGGCGTAGAATCGCCCTCACCGTTTGGGGCGGTAGCTCAGCTGGGAGAGCGTCGCGTTCGCAATGCGAAGGTCGGGAGTTCGATCCTCCTCCGCTCCACCAAACACCCGCAAAGCGCCGCATCGGAAGATGCGGCGCTTTGCGTTTGCGTGTCTGCGCACGCGGTGTGTGGGCCTCTGGATGGCGTGGATGCCTTTGCCGAATCGGTCGTTTGGAATGGATTCGCGCGGATGTGAAAATTTTTGTGAAATTCGCTTGCCCAAATCGAAATGCATCCGTAATATGCACGTCCTCGCCGGCGACAACGCCAACGAGAAAAAAGTGGCCGAGTAGCTCAGTTGGTAGAGCAGGGGATTGAAAATCCCCGTGTCGGCGGTTCGATTCCGTCCTCGGCCACCATTCCATTAAAGCCTGCAGAAATGCGGGCTTTTTTGTTTTTCCATGTTGATGATGTCGCTGGCGTGGTACACCTGCCCCACGCTTGCGCCTGCGTAATCAGGGGATGCGCGCAGGTGCTTGTGTCGTAGCGGGACAGTGCCGCCAGCGGCGGGCAGCTGGCGACCGCGGATGGCTCAGAAGGGCCAGAAGCGCGGGATGAAGATCACGCCCAGAATCCAGAAGATCAGATTCAGCGGCAGGCCCACTTTGAGGAAGTCGGTGAAGCGGTAGCCGCCGGCGGTGTAGACCATGGTGTTGGTCTGGTAGCCGACCGGGGTGAGGAAGCTGGTCGAGGCCGAAAAGGTCACCGCGATCAGGAAGGGCGTGGCATCCACGCCCAGCATCTGCGCGGTGGAGATGCCGATCGGGGTCAGCAGCACGGCCGCCGCGGAGTTGCTCATCAGCTCGGCCAGCAGCAGGGCGACCAGGTACATCACCGCCAGCACCACATGCGGGCCGAGGTCGCGTACCAGTCCGATGGTGTGCTCGACGATGAAAGCGGCCGCTCCGCTCTGGCTCATCGCCACGCCCAGCGGCAGCAGGCCTGCCATCAGCACCACGATGCGCCAGTCCACAGCCTCGTAGACCTCATCGGCATGCAGGCAGCCTGCCAGGGTCATCGCCACCGCGCCGACCAGCGAGGTGATCGCGATCGGCATCCAGCCGATGGCCGAGATGCCGATCACCAGCGCCATCGTCACCAGCGCGAAGGGGCCGCGCCAGCCTTTGGGCTTGACCGCTTCACGTTCGGACAGCACCACCACGTCCGGATCGCGGCGCAGCGCACCGACCTCCGCGCTGGCGGTGATCAGCAGCAGGATGTCGCCAACATCCAGCCGCACATCCTTGAGTTTCTCGCGCAGCACTCCGCCACGACGCTGGATGGCCAGCACTACCGCGTTGTGGTTCCAGCTGCGGTCCAGCGCTTCCAGGGTGCGGCCAGCCGCGCGCGAGTTGGGCGCGATCATCACTTCGGTAACCACCTGCTCCACATCATCGAGCAGGCGGGCTTTGAACTTGAATTGCGAGTTGATCTCCAACCCGGCTTTGCGGGTGAATTCGACCAGCCTGGGCCAGTCGCCACGGGCGAGCAGGATGTCGTCTTCCTGCAGCGTCTGGGTCCGCGGTGACCACACTTTGTTCTTGCCGCGCAGCAGTTCCAGTACGAAAACGCCGTTGGCTTCGCCCAGCTTCATCTCTTCGATGGATTTTCCGATCAGGCGCGAGCCGGGCATCACCCGCAGTTCGGTGAGGAACTTGCCCAGCTCGTAGTGCTCCACGAACTCGGAGGTGCGGGTGTCGGGCAGCAGCCAGCGGCCGAAGATGAGCAGGTAGGTGCAGCCGGCGGCCAGGCAGATCAGGCCCAGCGGCGTGAATTCGAACATGCTGAAGCCGGGGTGGCCCAGATCCTTGGCGATGCCGTTGACCAGCAGGTTGGTCGAGGTGCCCACCAGCGTGCACACGCCGGCCATCTGCGAGACAAAGGACAGCGGAATCAGCGCTTTGGAAGCCGGCATGCCGATCCGGGCGGTGGCGGTGATCACCAGCGGCATGAATACCGCCACGACGGCGGTGTTGTTCACGAACGGCGCGATCAGCGCCAGCACCGCGAACAACAGCAGCAGGAACAGAAAGGGAGACCGGGTCCGACTGAACAGCCAGCCGATGCCGGAGAGCGCGCCGCTGTTTTGCAGGCCTGCGGCCAGGACGAACATGGCAGCGACGGTGATGGTTGCCGGGTTGCTGAAGCCACTGAGCGCCTGCTGCGGGCTGACCAGATCGAGCAGGGCCAGTGTGGCCAGCACCAGGACAGCCACCATGTCCATGCGCAGCTTTTCGGTGGCGAACAGATAGACGGCAACCACCGTGATGCCGATGACCATCAGGATCTGGAACGTCATACAGCCGGGTCTCCGTGAGTCATCCGGTTCCGATGGGAGTTGTTGCGAGGAAGCCGGTGAAGCCTGGGGGACTGCGTAGAGGTGGGCGCAGTCCGATCGTGGCGCATGACGCGGGCTGCGCGAGAGCCCGCGCCGGTAGAGGCGATCAACGCGCCGGCAACAGCGGGCGCAAGACCGGCTCCAGCTGTATCTTGCGCCAGCCATCGAGCGCCGCCGGCCACTGGCCGCTTTCCAGCAGGGCCTCCAGGTGCTTGCGGGAGGCCAGCAGGCCATCAGGCAGGCCCAGTGCGGCCGCGTGGCTGGCGACGGCCTCCTGCAGCCGCTTCAGTGCGGCCTTGTTGCTGTCGCTTGGTGCCAGCGGCTGCGGTGCCAGGGCCTCGTCGTCCAGTGGCGTGTTCAGGGCCTGCCAGACAGCCTGGGCCAGTTTGCGCGGCGCTTTGGGAAAACGGTCGAACAGTCGCAGCATCGCCTCGTAATCGGACGGCGGTGTGCGCGCCAGCGTGGTGGCGACTTCATTGTCGAGAATCCAGCTGCGCGGCTTGTCGCTCTGCCGGGCCTGGCGGTCACGCCAGCGCAGCAGACGCAGCAGGCGCAGCTGGGCCTCGGGCTCGAGGAACTGCGCCGCGCGCATCGACAGGTGCGGCCATTGTTCGCTGTCATCGGCCTCGACATTGGTGATCATCCGCTCGCCGTCCTCCTCCAGCCAGCTGCGCCGATCCAGCGCCTGCAGCCTGGTGTCGATTGCATCGTGCAGTGCGAACAGGTATTCCACGTCGTCGGCCGCATATTCCAGCTGTGCGGGCGAGAGCGGGCGGCGCATCCAATCCGAGCGGGTCTCGCCCTTGGGCAGGGTGACGCCGGTGATCTCGGCCACCAGTTTCTGGTAGCCCATGCCGCCGCCGATGCCGGCCAGTGCCGCGCCGAGCTGGGTGTCGAACAGCGGTCGCGGCATCGCATCGCAGGCGCACTTGAAGGCGACCAGGTCTTCGCTGGCGCTGTGCATGATCTTGAGGATGCCGGTATCGGTCAGCCAAGGGCGCAGGGCCTCGGTCATGCCGGGAATCAGCGGATCGATCAGCAGGATTTCCTCGCCCACGGCCATCTGCACCAGCGCCAGCTGCGGCCAGTAGGTGCGCTCGCGGATGAATTCGGTATCCAGCCCGATCCGGCCGGGTCGCTGGCGGTAACGTTCTTCAAGTTCCGCCGGGTGTTTGATCCAATAAGCCACGTGGTGTCCGTCAACTGCAGGGTTTGCTCAGGCAGGCGAGAATAGCCTAACGTCGATTCGTCCCGTGATCCGGGACAGGAATGGGAGGAAGTTTGCGTACTACCGGCCAGCTGATCTGCATGGCACTGCTTGCAGCCGTGACCTGCGGCGCGTGTACGCCTCAGGCGCCCGGCACAGCGGCACGGAACCAGGAGCGCGGCGTGACATCAGCGCCCGCACCACCGGCCGAAGCAGGGCCTGCCTTGCCGACGCAGGCCGAGCCCGAGCGCGCGACGGTGGAGGCAACGCCGCTTCCGGTGTGGATGCCGTCGGTGCCGGAGTTGACGCCGGAAATGGTGGACAAGGCCCGTCGCCAGGCCGATGCGGCCTTGGCCCAGGGGCACCTGTATGACAGCGCCGAGGCGGCAGTGCCGTTGTATCTGGCGGTGCTGGCGGTCAAGCCCAGGGATGCCAGGGCGAGGCGCGGACTGGACAAGGCGCGGCAGCTGCTGCGGTCCCAGGCGATGGAGCTGATGGCGCGTCCGGATGACCAGCGGCAGGCCTTGGCCGAGGCGGCCGAGCGGGTGAGTGTGGCGATCGCGTTGGCGCCGGAAGGCAAGGCCGAGCAGG
>NZ_BAZI01000082.1 GCF_001310775.1 Stenotrophomonas pictorum JCM 9942 | reverse complement strand
CGGCGGACCGGTCCGGGGGCAAGCGGGCGCGCCTCCCCCGGTTGCTGCGGCTCAGCGGCTCGGCCCACTCACGCTCCGCCTGTTGCTGGGGTTGAACCGGTTCATGGCTGCACCACGGTGATCGTGGTCGGGTTGCTGCGGCCCACGCCACGCAGGTCGGGACGGTACATGTCCTCGGCCAGCGGCGGCGGCACCGTGTAGGTGCCCGGTGTGACCGCGCGCACCAGATAGAACACGTGGGCCTTGCCGCCACGTGGGAGATTCAGCGCCGCCACATAGCGGTCGTCACGGAACTCCTCGTGCTTGACGTCGGCCGCACGCGCGCGGTCGCTGATCTCCACGCCATCCACCACCACGTCGGCCCACTGCTTGGCATCGCCCAGGTTGAAGTTCTCGATCTCCAGGCCGGCCGGCAGCAGATCGGTGACCAGGGCGTCGGGCATGGAGACGTTGGCGGTGATGCCCAGCCGCACAATCAGCGCCTCGCCCTCCTTCAGCGGCCGCGGCGTCCACGGCTTGCCGTCGGTGCCGTACCAGCTGCGCTCGATACCGATATGGGTGTTGTCCGGCGCCGGTGCCTGCCGCGGGATGCCCGCCACGTCCAGACTGGCGAACATCGGCGCCTCACCCTGCGGCGAGAAACGCACGCCCTGTGCCAGCTGGGCCATGTCGAACACGCGCGCGAACACCTTGCGCGCCTCGATGTTCTCGACCTTGCCACCGATGGCCAGCTCACCGGACACCAGCTTCTTCTGGTTGGCCATCAAGGCCTTGCCCAGCCGTGCCAGCGCCACCTGTTCCTGCGTGCTCAGCCACAGCCAGCCGCTGTTGCGGCGCGCATCCAGCTCGCGACCGAGGTTGACCACGCGTGCGTCGTACTCCGGCTTGGCCAGCCCGCGCTCATGCAGCAGTGCGATCATCAACGCGTCATCGCGCAGCGGGCTGCCGTAGTCGCCGAACCACGCCGGGCGATCCGTGCCCGGCCTGGCGAAGCCGGCCGCGATCGCCGCCTGGCCGCGCTTGCTGTCGCCCTGCAGCGACAACGCCACGCCCAGATGCACCAGCGACAGGCCGGTCACCGCCTTGGAGCGCTCGTTGTCCCACAGCGTGCGCAGCGTGCCCAGCGGTGCGCGATTGACCCGTGCCAGCACGTAACCGGAGTAGGCCTGGTTGGCGAATTTCAACGCATCGCGGCGGTCCTGGCCGTAGAACTGGTTGCCGCCGCTGAGCAGGTCTTCGCTGATCCGGTTCAGCGCCTTCTGCAGCACGTTCTCCGGCACCGCGAAACCGGCCTCCTTAGCATCGAGCAGGAACTCGGCGATATACGGGGTCAGCGCCGGATTGATGTAGTCGTCGCTGCCCCACATCGAGAAGTTGCCGTTGGCTACCTGCATCGAGGCCAGCCGCCCGAACGCACCTTCCATGCGCTCGTTGCGGGCCTTGGCATCGAGCCCGTCGGCACCGAGCATGCTTGAGGTGGCCTGATCCAGCAGCAGGGCCGCATAGCCCTTGCTGGTGGTCTGCTCGGCGCAGCGTAGGGATAGTTCAGTGCCCCTTGCAAGGCCGATGCGAACGGGATCGGTGGCAGGGCGCTGACCAGCATGCGGGCGTTGACCGAACCGGCCATCAGGCCACTGGCCGATCCGCTGTCCAGGGTGACCGCCGCCAGCGGATCGAGCGTGCGCGTCTGCGAGCGCAGCACCTGCGGCCACGCCGCGCGTACCGGCAGGTCGTAGCGGCGGTCCACCTTGAAACCGTTGCCCTCCACCCGTACCCGCACCTTGGCCACGCTGTAGCCCTCCTGCGCGGTCAACGGGAAGCTCACCGTGCTCTTGGCCTCGACGCCGAGCTGCAGCTTGCGGCTCGCCTCGGCGATGCCCAGAGGACCTTCACCTTCCACGCGGACCGCGAACTCGCCGGGTTTGCCGGTGAAGTTCTGCACGTCCAGGGTGACCGTGCTGCGGTCGCCTGGCGCCATCACCCGCGGCATGCTCGCTTCGGCCAGGATCGGCGCGCGCACCAGCGTTTCCACATCGCGGTTGCCGTAGCGGTCATCGGCGTAGACCAGCGCCGAGACCCGCAGGGTGCCGTTGAAATCGGGTACCCGCAGCGTGACCCGCGCGTTGCCCCTGGCATCGAGCGCCACCGGCCCGGAGAACAGATCCACGGTCTGCACCCGCGCGGTCGGGCGTTTGGCCTGCGGCAACGCCGCCAGCGCCATGTCACCGCCGAACTTCAGCTTGCCGCTGTTGCCCTCGAAGCTCTCGATCACCCGGCCATAGATGTCATAGGCATCCACGCCCAGGCGCCGCTGCGCGAAGAAGTGCGCCGGGGCATCGGGCACCGGGAAACGGGTGATGTTGAGGATGCCCACGTCCACCGCCGATACGGTGACATGCGCCGGTTTGCCGGCCAGCTCCGGCGCACTGACGGTCACCGTCATCGGCTGTTCCGGACGCATCTGTTTAGGCGCCACCAGCCCCACCGCCACCCGACGGTCGCCGCGCTCGATCGGCACATGCGCCACGCCGACCGCGCGTGCCGGGGTGATCTTGCTCGGTGCGCTGCCGCCACGGAACACCAGCGCGGTGACGTAGACGTCATGCCGCTCCCAGTCTTTGGTGACCGGAATTTCGAAGGTGCTGCCCGGTTTGGCGTCGATGTCCTGCACATACAGCATGTGGTCGCTCTCGACCATCAGTACGCCACGGCCGGCATGCGGCGGGGTGACCGTCACCTTGAGCGTATCGCCGGCGCGGTAGGCGGTCTTGTCCAGCGCCAGCTTCACCTTGTCCGGACGCGCGTCCAGGCCGCGGTTGTCGTCCTCCCAGCTCCAGCCGGCACGGAACGGATAACGCAGGGTCAGACCGGTGGCCGGGTCGAACACATCCACCCGGTACTCGCCCCATTCCACTGGAAAATCGAAGCGCATGGCGGTGCTGCCGGCGTCGAGGGTGCGGGTTTCCTTGTTCTCGAAACGACGGGTGAAATCGTAGTCCCAACGGTCGTCGGTATAGCTCCAGTGGTAGTCGCGCAGTTCGCGGACCAAGGTGACCTTCAGGCCCTTGGCCGGTTGCGCCTTGCCCTCGGCATCCACCCGCAGCAGTTCGAAACGCGCATTGGCGTTGGCATCGGCCCCCTCCTTGTCATCGAACAGCGGCCGCAGCGCGACCAGCGCCGGCGCCGGCCACAGCACCCGCTTGAGCGTGCGGGTCACGGTACGGCCACCGCTTTCATAGACGCTGCCCGACACCACCGCCGCCACCGGCGTGCCCTTGCCCACCTCGGCCGGCAGCGCGATGTCCTGGCGCAGCTTGCCGTCGGCCGGCAGCGTGGTATCGATCACATCGTTGGCTTCGCGCGGCAGCGACACGGTCGGATCACCGAAGAACCAGCCCGGCATCGACTCCAGCGGATGCTGCTCCACCGCCACCGCCAGCCGCGCGGTGAAACGGTTGCCATCGGCCGGGGCGCCATACAGATAGGCCGCATCGGCCTGCAGTTTGAGCGGCTCGCCCGGTTTGAGCGTGGCCTGCGCGCTGCCCAGGTCCAGCTTCATCCGCTCGGGCAGGAACTCCTCGATGCGCAGGGTCATGCCCTGCACCGCGTCCTTGCTGGCCGGGTCGGTGCGGAACTCCACCTGCCAGCGCCCGGTCGGCGCTTCAGCCGGAATCACCTGTTCGAACGCAAAATAGCCCTGTTCGCCCGGCTGCAGACGGGTTTCGCGGAACGTCTTGCCATCGGGCTGCTTCAGACGCAGGAATACCGGCTGGCTGCCCGTGGCCGGACCGCGCAGCATCCGCCCGTCGTTGTCGCGCAGCAGCGCCGAGATCCGCACGGTTTCGCCCGGGCGATACAGGTCACGCCCGGACCAGGCGAACACATCGAAGTTGGCGTTCTGGCGCCCGGCCACCGCGAACTCGCTCAGGTCCAGCGCCGGCTGGTTGAACGGCAGCATGGTGGTGTCGCTGCCACTGCTGGCCACCAGTACGTGGGCGGCATCGAGGGTGTAGTTCAGCAGCGCATTGCCGTTGGTGTCGGTCTGGCCCTTGAGCACCACCTCGCCCTTGCCGTCGAGCACGCGCAGCTGCACGCTCCGCGCCGGCGCACCGCTGGCCAGCGAGGCGGTATGCACGAACAGCGTGTCCTTGTAGGCGCGCGTGTGCAGGCCGATATCGCTGACGGTGAAGAAGGAGGTGTCGTATTCGCTTTCGAAGCTGCCGGTGCGTTTCATCACCGCGAAGTACAGGCCGGGCTGCTGCAACTCCCTCACGTCCTGGATCGGCAGGTAGGTCAGCACCCGCTCGTTCTGTTTGCCGCCCAGCACGAAGCGGTTGACGTAGACCGGCTCGGCCAGCTGCGACAGCGGGGTCTTGTCGCCGTAGTCGCTGTCCAGCTCCCAGCTGCCGCGACGGCCGCCGCGCTGGTACTGGCCGAAGAAGGTCGACAGATCCTTTTCGCGCACGCGCAGGAACTCGACATCCACTTCCGGCACGTTCACCGAAACCACCGGCAGGCCGCGGCTGTCCTTGGCCGGCAGCACGCTGCCCTGCGACGCGAAGCCGACCGCCGGATCCAGCGCGCCGGTGAACACCTTCTGCCGCACCTCGGTGCCGAGCCGGCTGCCATCGGCGGCCAGCAGATCCGGCGAGATGACCAGCGTGTATTCACGGGCCGCTTCCACATAGGGGTAGCGCAAGGTCTTGCCGTCATCGGACAGTGACCAGCTGCTGTCGGCGTTGCCAACCTTCTCTTCAAAACGCAGCAGTTTGTCGAAATCCTGGGTGCCGACCAGCGGCCGCGAGAACTCCACCGCCAGCGCCAGACCGTCGCCGCCCTTCTGGTCCGGCCAGGCCCGCAGCATGGCAAAGCCCTTCACCTGCTCCTGCGTGGCCTGGATCGCCTCGCCGCTGGCGCCGGGCAGCTGTCCGGCCGGATTGCGCTTGCATGCGCCCAGCACCAGCACCAGCAGCGCGAGCAGCATTACCCCCTTCCATGTCGAGTGCCCCACACTGCGGCCCGGCGATCCCTTCCTGTCCATTGCGATACTCCCCAGAGGTCGGCCCGAGTATAAGCAAAGCCCGGTTACCGCCCGGACACAGCACTTCCCGGATAGCGGAAAGCCCGGCAACAGGCCGGGCTTTCATCTGCGGCAAACGCCGGCACCTTCAGGCCGCCGCGGCCGTCGCTCAGAAGCTGTCGCCGGGCACCCGCACCCAGCCTTCCATCAGGATCCGGGCGCTGCGGCTCATCACCGCCCTGGTGACGGTCCACTGCCCGTCAACCTGTGTCACCGACGCGCCGACAGCCAGCGTGCCGGAAGGATGGCCAAAGCGCACCGCATCGCGCGGGCCGCCACCGGCGGCCAGATTCACCAGCGTGCCCGGCACCGCGGCGGCCGTGGCGATGGCCACCGAGGCGGTGCCCATCATCGCGTGGTGCAGCTTGCCCATCGACATCGCGCGCACGTTGAGGTCGATGTCCGCCGCGCCGACCGTCTTGCCACTGCTGGAAACGTAGTCGGCCGCCGGGGCGACGAAGGCCACTTTGGGCGTGTGCTGGCGGGTGAGCGCCTCCTCCGGCGTCTGGATCAGGCCCATGCGCAGCGCGCCGGCCACCCGGATGGCCTCCAGCTTCGCCAGCGCCGCCTCGTCCCCGTTGATCGCCGGCTGCAGCTCGGTGCCGCTGTACCCCAGGTCGGCGGCATTGACGAACACGGTGGGAATGCCGGCGGTGATCATCGTCGCCGGCAGCGTGCCGACACCCGGCACGTCCAGCGCATCGACCAGGTTGCCGGTCGGGAACATCGCGCCCTCGCCTTCGCCCTCATCGGCCGGATCAAGGAACTCCAGCACGATCTCCGCCGCCGGGAAGGTGACCCCGTCCAGCTCGAAGTCGCCGGTTTCCTGCACCTGGCCATTGCTGACCGGCACATGGGCAAGGATGGTCTTGCGGATGTTCGCCTGCCAGATCCGCACCACGCAGACGCCATCGGCCGGCACCCGCGCCGGATCGACATAGCCGGCCTGCAGCGCGAACGCGCCGGCGGCGGTGGACAGGTTGCCGCAGTTGCCGGACCAGTCGACGAAATCGCTGTCGATGGCGATCTGGCCGTAGAGGTAGTCCACGTCATGGCCCGGCTGGCGGCTGGGCGAGAGGATCACGCACTTGCTGGTGGAGCTGGTCGCCCCGCCCATGCCATCGGTCTGCTTGCCGTACGGATCGGGCGAACCGATCACCCGCTGCAGCAGGCGGTCCCGTGTGACACCCGGCACGCGTGCGGCCTCGGGCAAATCCTCAAGACGGAAGAACACGCCCTTGGAGGTGCCGCCACGCATATAGGTGGCGGGGATGCGGATCTGGGGGATGGCGGACATGCTCGGGATTCCTTGCTTGCGGGTGACGGGACGGACGGGAACAACGCTCCTTGCCCGGCGCCCTCCACGAGAGGAAGGGCGCCGGGTGCGTCAGGCGTGGGAAGCTTCCAGGAAGTCCTGCGCGAAGCGCTGCAGCACGCCACCGGCCTCGTAGATCGCCACTTCCTCGTCCGAATCCAGACGGCAGGTCATCGGCACCTTCAGCACCTCACCGTTGCGACGGGTGATGACCAGGGTCAGGTCCGTGCGCGGGGTGCGCAGGCCGATCACGTCATAGGTCTCGGTGCCGTCGATGCCCAGCGTGTTGCGGTTGGTGCCCGGCTTGAACTCCAGCGGCAGCACGCCCATGCCGATCAGGTTGGTGCGGTGGATGCGCTCGAAGCCTTCGGCGGCAATCGCCTCCACACCGGCCAGACGCACGCCCTTGGCCGCCCAGTCGCGCGAGCTGCCCTGGCCGTAGTCGGCACCGGCGATGATGATCAGCGGCTGCTTGCGTTCCATGTAGGTCTCGATCGCCTCCCACATGCGCATCACCTTGCCTTCCGGCTCCACCCGCGCCAGCGAGCCCTGCTTCACGCTGCCGTCCTCGTTGCGCACCATCTCGTTGAACAGCTTCGGGTTGGCGAAGGTGGCGCGCTGCGCGGTGAGGTGGTCGCCACGGTGGGTGGCGTAGGAATTGAAGTCCTCTTCCGGCAGGCCCATCCTGGCCAGGTACTCGCCGGCCGCACTGGACGGCAGGATCGCGTTGGACGGCGACAGGTGGTCGGTGGTGATGTTGTCCGGCAGCACCGCCAGCGGGCGCATGCCACGCAACGTGCGCTCGCCGGCCAATGCGCCTTCCCAGTACGGCGGGCGGCGGATATAGGTGCTGCGCGGGCGCCAGGCGTACAAGGGACTGACCTTCTCGCCATGCTCCACGCGCACGTTGAACATCGGGTTGTAGACCTTGCGGAACTGCTCCGGCTTCACCGCCGCCTTCACCACCGCGTCGATCTCGGCATCGGTCGGCCAGATGTCCTTCAGCCGCACCTCGTTGCCGGCGGTATCGATGCCCAGCACGTCCTTCTCGATATCGAAACGCACGGTGCCGGCGATGGCATAGGCGATCACCAGCGGTGGCGAGGCCAGGAAGGCCTGCTTGGCATACGGTGGATGCGGCCGTCGAAGTTGCGGTTGCCCGACAGCACTGCCGTGGCGTACAGGTCGCGGTCGATGATCTCCTGCTGGATCGCCGGGTCCAGCGCACCGCTCATGCCGTTGCAGGTGGTACAGGCAAAAGCGACGATGCCGAAGCCCAGCTTCTCCAGCTCCGGCAGCAGGCCGGCTTCTTCCAGATACAGCTGTACGGCCTTGGAGCCCGGGGCCAGCGAGGACTTCACCCACGGCTTGCGGGTCAGGCCGCGCGCGTTGGCATTGCGCGCCAGCAGCGCGGCGGCGATCACGTTGCGCGGGTTGGAGGTATTGGTGCAGCTGGTGATGGCGGCGATGATCACCGCGCCGTCGGGCATCAGCCCTGGGCTTGCTCGCCCTTGCCGCGCTCCAGCTTGGCTTCATCGGCGATGCCCCGCGCGGCCAGCTCGGCCACCGGCAGGCGCTTGTGCGGATTGCTGGGGCCGGCCATGTTGCGCACCACGCTGGACAGGTCGAACTCCAGCACGCGTTCGTATTGCGCGGTGGTCAGCGCGTCGGCCCACAGGCCGGTGGTTCTGGCGTAACTCTCGACCAGCGCGATCTGCGCTTCCTCACGTCCGGTCAGGCGCAGGTAGTCGATGGTCTGCGCATCGATGTAGAACATCGCTGCGGTGGCGCCGTATTCCGGACACATGTTGGAGATGGTGGCGCGGTCACCGATGGTCAGTGCCGCAGCACCTTCGCCGAAGAACTCCAGCCAGGCACCGACCACGCGCTGGTTGCGCAGGAACTCGGTCAGGGCCAGCACCACGTCCGTGGCGGTGATGCCCGGCTGTGGCTTGCCGGTCAGCTTGACGCCGATGATGTCGGGCAGGCGCATCCACGAGGCGCGACCCAGCATCACGCTCTCTGCTTCCAGGCCACCCACGCCGATGGCGATCACCCCCAGCGCATCGACGTGCGGGGTGTGGCTGTCGGTGCCCACGCAGGTATCGGGGAAGGCTACACCGTCCTGCTGGTAGATCACCGGCGACATCTTCTCCAGATTGATCTGGTGCATGATGCCGTTGCCCGGTGGAATCACATCGACGTTCTCGAAGGCCAGCTTGGTCCAGTCGATGAAATGGAAGCGGTCCTCGTTGCGGCGGTCCTCGATGGCGCGGTTCTTGGCGAACGCGTCCGGATCGTAGCCACCGCATTCCACCGCCAGCGAGTGGTCCACGATCAGCTGCACCGGCACCACCGGGTTGACCTTGGCCGGGTCGCCGCCCTTGTCGGCAATGGCGTCACGCAGGCCGGCCAGGTCCACCAGCGCGGTCTGGCCGAGGATGTCATGGCACACCACGCGCGCCGGGAACCACGGAAAATCGAGGTCGCGCTTGCGCTCGATCAGCTGCCTGAGCGAATCGGTGAGCGTGGCCGGATTGCAACGGCGCACCAGGTTTTCGGCCAGCACGCGCGAGGTGTACGGCAGCGTGGCATAGGCACCGGGGGCGATGGCATCGACCGCAGCCTGTGCGTCGAAATAGTCCAGCGGGGTGCCGGGAAGGGGCTTGCGGTAGTCGGTGTTCATGGCGGGCCTGTGGAATCCGGGCTGGCTGGGCGGCACACGCCTGCGCGGTGCCTGCGAAAGCAGCGCTGCCAGCCGGCGATCGAAGCAGGCAGCAGCGCCACGGTGGTTTCAGGGGGCATCCTTCCCCGCGGGTGAAAAAACGCGGCCCCGCCCGCTGGCGCGG
>NZ_BAZI01000081.1 GCF_001310775.1 Stenotrophomonas pictorum JCM 9942 | reverse complement strand
CCCGGGCCAGCTGGGCGCGGGCACTGTTGGCCTGGGCGCGGTAGGCGGCATCGTCGAGCTGGTACAGCGGCTGGCCTTCCTTGACCAGGCTGCCTTCGGTGAACAGGCGCTTGGCGATGATGCCACTGACCTGCGGACGCACTTCGGCGACCTGGTAGCCGGTGGCGCGGCCGGCCAGCTCGCGGGTCAGGGTGACCGGTTCGGCCTTGAGCGTGACCACCGTGACCTGGCCAGGACCTTGCGGCGGCGGCGCCTCGCCCCCTTTGCAGGCGGCCAGCGTGAGGGTGAGTGCGAGCGAGAGCGCGAGGAGACGGCAGCGGCTGATGGCGTGCATGAAGAGAGAGACTCAATAGGGAAAATAGCGCTTGAGGATCCGGCGGCACCTGGCAGCAGCTGGCGCAACCGCTGGCGCATACGGTACGGGCGCAGCCGGGGCGGCGGCTACCCGGCGCAGATCACCGCCATCCTGCAAAGCAAGCGGCGGAAATATACATACATGCATGACTGTTTGTAAACGGATACAGTTCAGTCTGGCGTCATCCCACCTGTGCACCGCGCAATGGCCAGAAAAACCAAAGAAGAGGCGCAAGCCACCCGCGAAGGCATCCTCGATGCAGCGTTGGCCTGCTTCCACGAGAACGGTGTGGCCGGCACTTCGCTGGCCGCCATCGGCGAGCGCGCCGGCTGCTCACGCGGCGCGGTGTACTGGCACTTCAAGAACAAGACCGAAGTGCTGGAGGCGATGATCGGCCGTGAGCGCGTCCCCTTCATCAAACGCCTGCGTCGCACCTATTCACCGCATCGCAACACGCCCATCCTCGACCTGCGCTCGGCGATGCTGATCTCGGTGGGCGAGCTGGCCAACGATCCGCGCCTGCGCGATCTGATGGAGATCATGCTGCGCAATGACCTTTCGGCCGAAAGCCAGGCCATGCAGCAGCTGCAGCACGACAGCATCGAGGAGGAGATGGCGATCTTCCGCCGCGCCCTCGAACGCGCCGGCGCACTCAGCCAGCTGCGCGAAGGTGTGGATGCCGCCGTGGTCTCGCGCATCCTGCATGCCGGCCTCACTGGGGTGCTGTACAGCGCGATGCTGCAACCGCAGCGGTTCGACCTGGAACGCGACAGTCGCGAAACGATGGATGCGCTGCTGTCGTACTACGTGCAACCGGGCGTATTCACACCGGGCGCGGCGCCACTGCCGCTGCCTGAACTCGATCCGGACGAGCTGGACTGACGCCAGGCCGCCGCCGCTCCCGCCCAGAACACCCGCAAACAGAAACGGCAGCACCAAGGGGGCTGCCGTTCCATCTACGCCCGTAAGGGATAGCGGTTACAGGATGTAGCGGCTCAGGTCCGGATCCTGCACCAGCTCACCCAGGTGCTTGTCGACGTAGCCGCGATCAATCACGACCTTGTCGCCATCACGATCCGGCGCTTCGTAGCTGAGCGTATCGAGCAGCCGCTCCAGCACCGTGTGCAGCCGGCGGGCACCGATGTTCTCCTGCCGCTCGTTGACCTGCGCGGCGATCTCGGCCAAGCGGTCGACGGCATCAACGGTGAAATCGACCTCGACGCCTTCGGTGGCCAGCAGGGCTTCGTACTGTTTGGTCAGCGCCGCCTTCGGCTCGGTGAGGATGCGCACGAAATCATCCTTGCTCAACGCCCCCAGCTCGACGCGGATCGGGAAGCGGCCCTGCAATTCGGGAATCAGATCCGAGGGCTTGGCCAGATGGAAGGCACCCGATGCGATGAACAGGATGTGGTCGGTCTTGATCGTGCCGTACTTGGTCGACACGTTGGAACCTTCCACCAGCGGCAGCAGGTCGCGCTGCACGCCCTCGCGCGAAACATCGCCGCCACCGACGTTGTCGCCGCGCTTGGCGACCTTGTCGATCTCGTCGATGAAGACGATGCCGTGCTGTTCGCAGGCCTCGATCGCCGCCGCGCGGATATCGTCCTCGTTGACCAGCTTGCCGGCCTCCTCCTCGATCAGCAGCGGACGGGCCGCCTTGATCGTCAAGGTGCGCTTGTTCGCCTTGGCACCGCCGAGATTGGCGAACATGGACCTGAGCTGCTGGCCCATTTCCTCCATGCCCGGTGGGGTCATGATGTCCATGCTGAGGTTGGCGCTGAACTCCAGCTCGATCTCGCGCTCGTCCAGTTCCCCGGCGCGCAGCATGCGCCGGAACTTGATGCGGGTTTCATTGTCCTGCGCCGAGGGCTCGTTGCGCGCGGCTTCGGCGTCGAAACCGATGCCGACACTGCGGCGCGGCAACAGCGCGTCGAGAATCCGGTCTTCGGCCTTCTCCTCGGCCTGCATGCGTACGCGCACCTTGGCCTGTTCGCGGTACAGCTTGACCGCGGTATCGGCCAGATCGCGGATGATCTGTTCCACGTCCTTGCCGACGTAGCCGACCTCGGTGAAACGGGTCGCCTCCACCTTCACGAACGGCGCATTGGCCAGCGTCGCCAGGCGGCGTGCGATCTCGGTCTTGCCGACACCGGTCGGGCCGATCATCAGGATGTTCTTCGGCATCACTTCGTTGCGCAGATCAGCCGGCAACTGCATGCGCCGCCAGCGGTTGCGCAGGGCGATGGCCACCGCACGCTTGGCGTCGTGCTGGCCGACGATGTGCCGGTCCAGTTCCTGCACGATCTCGCGCGGCGTCATGGTGGCGGAGGAAACTTCGATCTTGTGGTTCATGGGGTACTCGCAATCGTTGGCGGAAGGGCTCAGAGCTCTTCAACCACCACGTTGGTATTGGTGTAGATGCAGATGCCGCCGGCGATATGGATCGCCTCGGTCGCCACAGCCTTGGCATCCATCTGGGTGTGGGCCAGCAGCGCGCGTGCCGCGCTCAGGGCATAGGAGCCGCCCGAGCCGATGGCGATGATGCCGTCCTCCGGCTCGATCACATCACCGGTGCCGCTGATGATCAGCGAGGTTTCCCGGTCGGCCACCGCCAGCAGCGCTTCCAGCTTGCCCAGACGGCGCTCGGTGCGCCAGTCCTTGGCCAGTTCCACCGCCGCGCGGGTCAGCTGGCCGTGCTTCTCGAGCTTGGCTTCAAACAGTTCGAACAGGGTGAACGCATCGGCCGCGGCACCGGCAAAGCCGGCCAGCACCTGGCCGTCACGACCGAGCCGGCGCACCTTGCGCGCGTTGCCCTTCATCACCGTGTGTCCCAAGGTGACCTGACCATCGCCAGCGATCGCCACATGCGCGCCGCGGCGGACGCAGCAGATGGTGGTGGCGTGAAAAACATTCGGGTTCTGACTGGGGTCCATACGGCCTCCGGGATACTGTTCCACGGACATGGGGACAGTTTCCGCAGCGATCAAGCCTGGCCGCCACCGTGCCGCGACAGTCGGCATTCAGCCGCGCGGACTCACCAAGGTTGCTGCTTGCGGGCCTGATGGGGACGCCCGGGTTCCGGCTCGATACCCCAGGCCACGTACCAGTCCTCGCCCTGGGTTTCGATCGGATGTTGCGTGCGCCCGGAGCCATTGCCACAGGCCAGCGTATCAGCGGCGCAATAGCGGTCGCAGCCCCAGCAGATGCGCTCGGGGTGCTTGGGTTTGAGCGGAAACGGCTTGGCCATGTCGATCTCTCCACGGGTCCTGCCCACAATGGGCAGATGCCATCGCTGGCGCCCTGACACAAGTCAAACAAGGTGCAATCAGGCAGCGCCGATTCAGCCCGGCGGACCCGCCGGTGGCGATGCGGATCAGGACTTGCGCCGGGCGCGTGGATGGGAGGCGTCGTAGACCTTGGCCAGGTGCTGGAAATCCAGATGCGTGTAGATCTGGGTGGTGGCGATGTCGGCGTGGCCGAGCAGCTCCTGCACACCGCGCAGGTCGCCGGACGACTCCAGGATGTGACTGGCAAAACTGTGCCGCAGCATGTGCGGATGCACGTGCTTGAACAGCCCCTGGCGCTGCGCCAGCTGCTTGATGCGGATCTGCACCGCACGCGGGGTGATCGGGCCGCCACCGCGTCCGGGGAATACCGGTTTTTCCGCAGTACCGGCACTGTCGCACCGCCACTGCTGCAATGCCGCCAAGGCATGCGAGCCGACGGGCACCGCGCGCTCGCGATTGCCCTTGCCATGCACCAGCACCAGCCCGCTGGCGACGTCCAGATCGCGCCAGCGCAACGCGCACAGCTCACTCAGGCGCAGCCCGGAGGAATAGAACAGCTCCAGCAGCGCGCGATCACGCAACCCCAGCGGCGCATCGGTGGGCAGTTCGACCAGCTGCACCGCCTCATCGGCATCGAGCACCTGCGGCAGCTTGCGCGGCGCCTTGGGCGCACGCAGGCCGGCAGCCGGACTGGTGGCGATGGCACGGTTCTTCAGCAGCCAGGTATAGAAACTGCGGCACGCCGACAGCCGCCGCTGCAGGCTTTTGGCCGCCAGTCCACGCCGGTGCTCGGCAGCGATGAATTCGCGCAGCCGGTCGCCCGACAATGCCTGCGGATCGCCCAGATCCTGGGCTTCGCACCACTGCGACAACGCCGCCAGATCGCGCTGGTAGGCATCGAGCGTATGCGCCGACATGCGCCGCTCGATCCGCAGATACGACAGGAAGGCCTGCACGGCGCTCATCGCCGCATCCCTGCCATCAGACGCTGCGGAAGCGCTGCAACCCCACCGCCAGCGCCTCGCCCATCATGCGCAGGAACAGCGTGCCCATGCCCGGGTAGAAGCGGTTGGATCATGGCTGCCCACCGCGATCAGGCCCACACCCGGCAACGGCAGCAGCGCGGTGGACGCGACCTCGCCCACGCGTTCGCGATACAGCACCTGGTTCTTTTCCTGCTGCAGACGACCGCAGATGGGCTCGCCGTCGAGCAGGCAATCGTGGAACGGTGCCAGCGCCGGATCGTCGTGGGCGAGCACCTGCAACCACGGCGCCTGTTCCAGTTCGGGCACCGCATCAAACACGATGAGGCTGACCAGATCGCCGGCGAAATCCTCTTCCAGCGAGGCGGCCATCGCCTTGAGCGTGGCGGCGGCGCTGGTCTGGCGCATCAGCGCCAGGGTCAGCTGGTGGGTGCGCACGGCCAGCCGCTCGTTGATCTGCGCGTTGCTGCCCAGGTCGGCCAGCCGCCGCGACAGTTCGCGGTTCTTGTCGCGCAGCACTTCCAGCTGGTAGCTGGCCAGCGAGGCGGTGGGGCCGTCATCGCGCGGCACCACCATGGTCAGCGCCAGATCGGGGAACTGCTTGAGGAAGCTGGGGTGACGCCGCAGCCAGGCGGCGACTTCGTGGGCACCGATTTTCTCGACCGTGTCGTTCATCCCGTCCATTCTCCGTCGAATACGAATGCCGCCGGACCGGACATCACCACTTCCGCGTCGTCGGCCGGCCACTGGATACGCAGATCCCCTCCAGGCAATGACATCACCGCATCGCGCCGCAGACGGCCCCGCTGCATCAGCACCACCGCCGCGGCGCAGGCGCCACTGCCACAGGCCAATGTCTCGCCGACACCGCGTTCGTACACGCGCAGCCGCGCATGCCCGGCATCCATGACCTGGGCAAAACCCACATTCACCGACTCCGGGAACGAGGCGTGCTGCTGCAGCAGCGGCCCGATCCGCTCCAGCGGCGCGGCGTCGATCAGGCCCACTTCCAGCACCGCATGCGGGTTGCCCATCGACACCGTACCGAAGCGGACATTCTCGCCCTGCAAGGACAGCACATATTCCTCCCGCGCGCGCGGGAAACCCAGCAACGGGATCTGTGCCGGTGCGAACACCGGACGCCCCATCGCCACCGCATACTGGTCCGGACCCAGCCGCTGCACGGTGTGGCTGCGGGTCGGGCTGTCGATGATGAATTCATCGCCCTGCGCCACACCCGCACGCACCAGCCAGGCCGCGACACAGCGCGCGCCGTTGCCGCATTGCTGCGAGCTGGAACCGTCGGAATTCCAGATCCGGTACGACGCCACCGCGCCGTCGCTGCGCGCCGGTTCGATGGTCAATATCTGGTCGCAACCCACGCCGCGATGCCGGTCGGCCAACCGGGCCGCCAATGCCGTATCCGGCGGCGGGCTGCCGTCACGCAGGTCCAGCACCACGAAATCGTTGCCGGCGCCATGCATCTTGGTGAAGCGAAGGCGCCCTGAAACCGGCTTACTCATTGGGGGTGTCAGCACTTTCTGCCGGCTTGATCCCCGCATCGTCGCCGCTGTCGACCGGCTCTGGTTCCGCCTGGTCGGTCGGCGTGTCGGAAGCGGCCGCGTCCACATCGTCCGGGACGACTTCCTGCTCCTCGATCGGCACCGGCTTCTGTGGCATCACCAGTGGGCCCTTGTTGCCGCAAGCGGCCAAGGCAAGCAGCAGGAGGGTGGCGGGGATGGAAATCAGGCAACGGGACGTCTTGTTCATGGCGCCGAGTATAGCGATTGGACCATGAAATCCGGATGGCGCCGCGAGCGCTCAGTCATCGCCCGGCGGCAAAGGCCGCCGCCACAACCACAGGCAGACGCAGGCCATGATGCTGATCGAGGTCCACTTCACCCACGCCAGCGGTACGCACCACAGGGTGATCAGCGCGCAGACCAGCATGGTGGCGCTGGCCATCCATTTGCCCTTGCGGCTGACCGCGCCGTGCGCCCGCCAGTCCCTGATGGCCGGGCCGAAGCGCGGGTGATCGAGCAGCCAGCGGTGCAGGCGCTCGGAACCATGGGAAGCGGCCCAGGCCGAAATCAGCACGAAGACGGTGGTCGGCAGGCCCGGCACGAAGATGCCGACAATGCCCACCCCCAGGCTGACGTAGGCCAGCAGCCACCACGCCCAGCGCAGGCGTGGTGGGCGGGGCTCATCTGGCGGTGGTGTATCAGACATCGCGGGAAGCCGGCGGCATCAATCGGCCAGGCCCAGCTGCCACAGCACGAAGGCAAAGGACTCGGCCTGTTCCTTGTACCGCTGGAAGCGGCCGGACTTGCCACCGTGCCCGGCTTCCATGTTGGTACGGAACACGATCGGCGCGGTGCCGGTATTGACGTCACGCAACTTGGCCACCCACTTGGCCGGCTCCCAGTACTGCACCTGCGAATCCCACAGGCCGGTGCCGACGAACAGCGACGGGTACGCCTGTGCGCGCACGTTGTCGTAAGGCGAGTACTTGAGCATGTAGTCGTAGTAAGGCTTCTGCTCCGGGTTGCCCCACTCGTCGTACTCGTTGGTGGTCAGCGGGATGCTGGCATCGAGCATGGTGGTGACCACATCGACGAAGGGCACCTGCGCCACCATCACCTTGTAGTCGCCCGGGGCCTGGTTGGCCACCGCGCCCATCAGCAGGCCACCGGCGCTGCCACCGGAGGCGGCGACGCGGTCCTTGGCCGCATACCCCTGGGCCACCAGCGCGCGGGTGACATCGATGAAATCGTTGAAGGTGTTCTGCTTGTGCAGCAGCTTGCCGTTCTCGTACCAGCTGCGACCCATTTCCTCACCGCCGCGGATATGGGCGATGGCGTAGACCACGCCGCGATCGAGCAGGCTCACCACACTCTGGTTGAACCCCGGATCCATCGACATGCCGTAGCTGCCGTAGGCGTACTGGTACAGCGCGGCGGTGCCGTCCTTCTTGAAGCCCTTCCTGTAGACCAGTGACACCGGCACCTGGGCGCCATCGCGCGCGGTCACCCAGACGCGCTCGGTCTGGTAAAGCGACGGGTCATAGCCGATCACCGGCTGCTGCTTGAGCAGGCGGCGCTCGCCGGTGCTCACGTTGAGCTCGTAGGTGGTGGCCGGCGTGGTCAGCGAGGTGTAGCTGTAGCGTAGCCAATCGGTGTCCGGCTCGGCATTGACCGACAGGCCCATCGAGTAGGCCGGCTCGTCGGCCTTGACGAACTGCCTACGGCCATCGGCGAACAGCAGGCGCACGCGTTCCAGCGCTTCGGCGCGCTCGGCGATGGCGGTGTAGCCGTCGAACAGCTCGAAGCCTTCGATCAGCACCTGCGGATCGTGCTTGACCCAGTCCTGCCACTGCGTGCGGCTGGTGGCGCCTTCCGGCGCGGTGACCAGCTTGAAGTTGGTGGCGCCGTCGGCATTGGTGCGGATCACCCAGCGGCCGTCATAGTGGTCGGCGTCATATTCGACATCACGCGCGCGCGGCGCCAGCACGGTGAACTCGCCCGGCGTGGCGGCCGAGGTGTAGCGCAGCTCCGAAGACACCGTGCTGTCCACGCCGATGACGATGTAACGGTCGTCGCGGGTACGGCCGATGCGCATGTAGAAGCTGTCGTCGTGCTCCTCGTAGACCAGCGCATCACTGCTGGCCGGGGTGCCGAGCACGTGCTTCCTCACCCGTACGGTGAGCAGGGTTTCCGGGTCGTTCTCGACATAGAACAGGGTCTTGCTGTCATCAGCCCAGACCACGTTGGGCGAGACGCCCTGGATCACATCGGGCAGGATCTGGCCGGTGGCCAGGTCCTTGAAGCGGATCGTGTACTGACGGCGGCCGACATCGTCCTCGGCCCAGGCCAGCAGGCGGTTGTCCTGGCTGACCTGCATGTCACCAACGGAGAAATAGCCCTTGCCCTCGGCCATCGGGTTCAGGTCGAGCAGGACCTGCTCGACCGCCTCCATGCTGCCCTCGCGGCGGGCGTAGACCGGGTAGTCCTTGCCGGTCTCATAGCGGGTGTAATACCAGTAACCGCGCTCGCGGTACGGCACGCTGGCGTCATCCTGCTTGATGCGGCCGACGATCTCGCCGTAGAGCTTCTCCTCCAGCGGCTTGAGCGGTGCCATCAGGGCGTCGGTATAGGCATTCTCGGCATTGAGGTAAGCCAGCATCGCCGGATCTTCGCGGCTGTCATCGCGCAGCCAGTAGTACTCGTCCTGGCGCTGCGCACCGAACGGCGTGGTGACGGTATGCGGGCGTTTTTCCACATCCGGCGGCGAAGGCGGGGAGACAGCAGCGGCGGTATTGATCATCAGGCTTGCAACCAACAGGCAAAGGGCGGATTTCATCAGGCGCTCCAGCGGGCTGGCTCCGGGCCGCCCGCGCAACGGGCCACAGTGTGCCACGGCCCACCGTTGGCCCGATGCCGGGGACCCCGCCTATCATGACGGCGATGAAAACATCCGACCCCACTCCTTCCGGCTACAGCCGTCGCAGTCACGACGATCGCCCCGTTCCATGTCATGTCGCTGCTGGCCCGCGCCAACGCACTGGAGCAGGCCGGCCACGATGTGATCCATCTGGAAATCGGCGAGCCGGACTTCACCACCGCCGCGCCG
>NZ_BAZI01000080.1 GCF_001310775.1 Stenotrophomonas pictorum JCM 9942 | reverse complement strand
TGCGGGTCCAGCCCCTGCGCCTTGAACGCGACGAACGCCGGGCCCAGCACCAGCAGCGCCATGCCGATACTGGTGGGCGCATCCAGCCCCAGCGGCATCGCGGTGACATCGTCGCGGCCGGTCTGCGCGGCCAGCCGCCGGGCCATCAGCGTGTACATCAGATTGCCGACCAGCACGCCCAGCGCGGTGCCGGGGAACATGCGCCCGAACACCACCTCGGCCGGGAACTGGAACATGCCCACCAGGGCCATCGCGATGAAGCCCAGGATCGACAGGTTGTCGACCACCAGGCCGAAGAAGCCGTTGAGATCGCCGGCAACGAACCAGCGCCGAGGGAAGCTTGAAGCGGAAGGATTCATGAGGATGTCGTCAGGAAAGCGGGGGCGGAGTAATCGCGGAGATGTTGGGTGCGAATGGAGCAGATCAGCCGTTCGGGGGCAGTTTCACCCAGCCCAGCACCGGGCCGTGGCGGGGATTGTGGTAGCGCAGCTGCAGCCAGCCCTCGGCTTCGTCCAGCAGCTCGACGCGATCACCTTTGCGCAGATAACGCCGGGTGACGGTGTCGCCGGCCCTGCTGTACAGCTGCAGTTTGTCCGGCACCACCGAGGCACTGCGGCCCGGCAGCGGTGCATCCTCCAGTGGCGGATCGAATGCATCCCAGATGGCACTATCAACACGCTTGCCTGCAACGTCCCAAGTGCTCCACACGGTGAGGATTTCCGGGTCCCCATCCCCGGCTACCCCGAGATCCAGAACCGGCGCCAGGCGGGCGGTGTCGAGCATGGCGCCGCGCATCGAGCGATACAGGTAGACCCTGTCTACCTGGTAGCGGTAGACATCGCTGTACCACATCGGCCCGCTGCGGCAGCTGCTGGTCAGTGTGCGTGTGGCCGGGTCCGGGATCAGCGACCAGAAGCCCGCGCAGCTGATGTGCGCCCCCGCAGGCGCGGCCAATGTCCGGAACTGGCCGCTGGCCGGCTCGTACAGGTAGACCGTGACCGCCTCGTTGACCTGGCCCAGCGTCGCGCGGGTAGCCAGGTCCTGGTAACCGTCGAAGTTGTAGTCGGCGTGGCCCAGGTGCGTGCCGCCGCCTTCTTCGTCCGTGGACGCCAGCAGTAGCTGGCGGGCCGAGGAGCGACTGGTACCCACGTCCACGCGGCCATCGCCGGGCAAGCGCGCATGCGCGCTCACAGCGGCGGTGACCTCGAAGCGTATCTCGCGGTCATCGGCAGCGCGCGCTGGCGCTGCCGGCAGCACAACCGCTGCGAGCAGCAGGCCGAAAGCGGCAAAACGCCAGCGCGGCCGGGTTATGGGGGGCGTCATGGAGAAACTCGTCTGCACTTGGAAGCTGCCCGCAGGCTAGTCGATCCGGTGTCGCTCAGAACGAAACCTCGACCGGCTGCCGCGACCACAGCACCGACTGGTGCCGGGTGGCCTGCTTCCACGCCAGACGGATCGCCTCGATGTCATCGCGACGCTGCGCGGTGTCTTCGTGCAACACCACCAGCACTTTCGTGCGCAGCCGGTTCGGCTCCGGCGCGCCGCGGAACAGCCACTGGCCATAGGCGTCGAACACGGTCAGGCCATCGGGAAAGCGTGGCGTCACCTCCTTGTCCAGGAAAACGCGCCACTGGGCCTCGCTGACCATATCGGTCTGTTCGCGCGCGGAATTCCCGCTTTCCTCGCCGACGCCGAAATACAGCTCGCTGCGCACCCAGCCACTGGCTGCGGCCGGACGCGCCGCATCGTCCTGCAATGTGGCGGTGACCGCACCGCCCGCCGGAGCAGTCGACGGCAGGCTGGCACAGCCGGTCAGGGCCAGGGTGGCGGCGAACAGGAGGGCTTGCAACTTCATCGGGGAACTCCGAAACAGGGAAAGACAGGAATAGACGGACGGCCGATGGCGCAGATCGCCATCGGCGATATGCAGATGCCGTGCGCGGTACTTGCACCGGATGCCGTCATCACGCCAAGATAATATATCGCTTCATCCGGATGGATGTAAGCAATAAATTCCCTCCCCGCCCTTCTCCGGAGTTTCCATGTCCCGCCCCACCTCGGCCCCGCTTGGCCTGGCCATCGCGCTGGTGCTGCCTTCTCCCGCCTTTGCCCAGGACGCCCCGCAAGCCACCAACCTGGACACGGTGATCGTCACCGGCACCCGCGCCATCGACCGCACCGTGCTCGAATCCACCGCGCCGGTGGACGTACTCAGCGCCGAGGACATCCGCAAGGCCGGCGTGGTCAACGGCGAGCTGGGCAGCGCGCTGCAGGCGCTGCTGCCCTCGTTCAACTTCCCGCGCCAGTCCAACTCCGGCGGTGCCGACCATGTGCGTGCCGCGCAACTGCGTGGTCTGTCGCCAGACCACGTGCTGGTGCTGGTCAACGGCAAGCGCCGCCACAACAGCGCCCTGGTCAATACCGACAGCAAGATCGGCAAGGGCACCACGCCGGTCGACTTCAATGCCATCCCGGTCAGCGCGATCAAGCGCATCGAGGTGCTGCGCGACGGCGCCGGCGCACTGTATGGCTCCGATGCGGTGGCCGGCGTGATCAACGTGATCCTCGACGACGCGCCGGAAGGTGGCGCCATCGAGGCCAGCTTCGGCGCCCACCACACCGACCTCAAACCGATCGGCCGCACCCTGACCGATGGCCAGACCAGCTACTTCAGCGCCAAGGTCGGCACCGCCCTGACCGATGACGGTGGCTTCCTGCGCGTGGGCCTGGAACTGAAGAACCGCGAAGCGACCAACCGTGCCGGTTTCGACCAGATCCCGCCGTGGGAGGCGCAGACCCCGGACAACCTGGCCCTGGCCGGCAAGCGCAACTACTCGCTCGGCGATGGCGCCAGCAAAGACCTCAACGCCTGGTTCAACAGCGAGATTCCGCTCGGCGCGACCTCGAAGGCCTATGCGTTCGGCACCTGGAACCAGCGCGATACCGAAGGCGCCAACTACTTCCGTTACCCGGACGGTGAGGCCAACTGGAAGGCGCTGTACCCGAACGGCTACCGCCCGATCTCCGAAGGCGAAAACCTGGATGTGCAGCTGGTGGCCGGTGCCCGCGGCGAACTCGGCGACTGGAACTACGATGCCAGCCTCGACCATGGCCGCAACGCGTTCACCTATCGCCTGCGCAACTCGCTCAACGCCTCGCTCGGCCCGGCCAGCCCGACCCGCTTCAAGACCGGTGATTTCAGCTTCGCGCAGACCGTGGCCAACCTGGATTTCGGCCGCATCTTCGTGCGCGCCAATGACAGCCACAGCCTCGGCTTCGGCATCGAAGGCCGTCACGAGCGCTATGAAACCGGCGCTGGCGACCCGGCCAGCTATGCCGCCGGCCCGTATACCGACCGCCCGACCGGCTCGCAGGCCGGCGGTGGCCTGACCCCACAGGACGAGGCCGATCTGTCGCGCGATGTGATCAGTGCCTATACCAGCCTGTCCTCGACCTTCGGCGAGAAATTCTCCACCGATATCGCCGCCCGCTACGAGCATTACCAGGATTTCGGCGGTGAGCTGACCGGGAAGTTGGGCGCACGCTACGCCTTCGCCCCGGCCTTCGCGCTGCGCGGCTCCATCTCCAACAACTTCCACGCACCATCGCTGAGCCAGATCGGCTACGAGTCGACCTCGACCGGCTATACCGCCGGTGGCCAGCTGGTGCAGGGCCGGCTACTGTCGGTGAACAACCCGATTGCACGTGCGCTGGGCGCCAGCGACCTGAAGCCGGAGAAGTCGGTCAACACCAGCCTGGGTTTCACCAGCCAGATCGGCAGCCACTTCGACCTGTCGCTGGATCTGTTCCAGATCGACATCGATGACCGTATCGCACTGTCGGAAAGCATCCGTGGCGATGCGCTGACCGATTTCGTCCAGCAGCAGTTCGGCATCGGCGGGCTGGAAAGCGCACACTACTTCGTCAACGCCGCCGACACCCGTACCCGCGGCGCCGAGTTCGTCGGCAACTGGCGGCAGTCGCTGGGCGATGGCGAGCTGCTGCTGACCGGTACCTGGAGCTATGCCAAGACCGAGCTGAAGAACGTGCTGGCCACGCCGGCGCAGCTGCTGGCGCTGGATCCGGACTATGTGCTGTTCGGCGTGGAAGAGAGCAACACGCTGACCGATGCCGCCCCGCGCACCCGCGCGCAGTTCGCCGCGAGCTGGGCCAATGACAGCTGGTCGTTGAGCAGCCGCATCAGCCGTCACGGCAGTGCCAAGCGCGTGTTCGATTTCGGCGATGGCTATGTACCGACCCAGACCTACCAGCCGAATGGCAGTTGGATGCGGAAGTGGAATACCGCATCAGTCCGCAGTGGAGCGTGGCGGTTGGTGGCCAGAACCTGACCGACAACTATCCGGACCTGTCGAACGAAGACATCCACTACTTCGGCAACCTGCCGTATGACGTGCTGTCACCGATCGGAAGCAACGGTGCGTACTGGTATGGCAGGGTGCGCTTTACGTTCTGATCGGCAAACACGCCGGCTCCCCTCTCCTGGCAGCAGGACAGGGGAGCTGTACGCACATCGCACCATGTGCAGTCATGCAGCGGCTGTCGCACGCGGGATGACCTTCCCATAACAACTGTCGCGGCATAGTGTCGGCATGTTTGAAGAACTACAGCGTCCGCCACCTCCGGCGCTGGCGGACACCGATGCGCTCTTCCTCGACGTCGACGGGACCTTGCTCGCCTTTGCCGATCATCCGGACAAAGTGAAGCCCGACGCGCCGCTGCTGGACCTGCTTGCCATCCTGCACCGGCGTCTGGGCGGTGCGCTGGCGTTGCTCAGTGGACGGCCGCTGACCCAACTGCAGCAGATGTTCACGCCCTTGCAACTGCCAATGGCAGGCCTGCACGGCGCACAGCTGCGGCACTGCGCCGAGGCCCCCCTTCCGGACAGCGGTACCGCACCGTGGCTGCATGCTCTGCACGTGCGCGCGCAACAGCTTGCCCACGCGCACCCCGGCATGCTGGTCGAACACAAGGGCCAGTCTCTGGCACTGCACTGGCGCAACGCCCCGGACGCCGCCGGCGCCATCACCGCCTTTGCCCGTGCCCAGCTGCCGCAGCTGCCCGGGGTGCGTCTGCAGCCCGGCAACCATGTCATCGAGTTCGTCACCGCCACGCATGACAAGGGCCGGGCACTGCGGGAACTGATGCAGCACCCGCCTTTTCAGGGCCGCCGTCCGCTCTTCATCGGCGACGATCTCACCGACGAGCACGGATTTCAGGCTGCGCAGCAGTCTGGCGGTCTGGGCGTGCTGGTCGGCCAACGCGCCGAAAGCCATGCGCGGAGCGCCCTGCCCGACATCCCCGCCGTACACGCCTGGCTGCGCGCAGCCACGACCTGACCCCTCCGGAGGAAACAGCGACGCCAGCGGCGTTCGCACAACAAGGAGTAAGCAATGCAAGACGCCACCCTCGACCTTGGCGTAGTTGGCAATGGCAGTTTCGGCGCGCTCATCGACACACAGGCGCGCGTGGTGTGGAGCTGCCTGCCCAGCTTCGATGGCGACCCGGCCTTCTGTGCCCTGCTCGGCCCCAACCAGCACCCGGGCGGTGACTTCGGCATCGAGCTGGAGGACTTCCGCGACAGCGAGCAGTCCTATCTCACCAATACCGCCATCCTGCGCACGGTACTGTATGACCGCCACGGCGGTGCGGTGGAAGTCATCGACTTCGCACCACGCTGGCGGCAGAACGAGCGCTTCTACCGTCCGGTCAGCCTGATCCGCCAGGTCACCCCGCTGTCGGGCAGCCCGCGCATCATCGTGCGTGCGCGGCCACTGGCCGACTGGGGCGCACGCCAACCGGACACCACCTGGGGCAGCAACCACATCCGCTGGCTGCTGCCGGACCACGCCTTGCGCCTGACCACCGATGTGCCGGTGCGCTTCGTGCGGGACGGCCTGCCGTTCGTGCTCAACCACCGCGTGCACCTGGTACTGGGCGTGGACGAATCACTCAACCGCTCGCTCAGTGGCTATGTGCAGGAATCCTTCCAGCGCACGCGCGACTACTGGCGCGAATGGGTGCGCTACCTGTCCATTCCGCTGGAATGGCAGGACGCGGTGATCCGCAGTGCGATCACCCTGAAGCTGTGCCAGTACGAAGACAGCGGCGCGATCATCGCCGCGATGACCACCTCCATTCCCGAAGCCCCCGGCAGCATCCGCAACTGGGACTACCGCTATTGCTGGCTGCGCGATGCCGCCTTCGTGGTGCGCACGCTCAACCGCCTCGGCGCGACCCGCACGATGGAGCAGTTCCTCGGCTACATCTTCAACCTGGCCACCAGCGATGGCAGCCTGCAGCCGCTGTATGGCATCGGTTTTGAAGCCAAGCTCGATGAGGAGGAGGTGGCGACGCTGTCCGGCTATCGCGGCATGGGGCCGGTGCGGCGCGGCAACCTGGCCTGGCTGCAGCGCCAGCACGATGTCTACGGCAGCGTGGTGCTGGCCTCGACCCAGCTGTTCTTCGACCAGCGCCTGCAGGATCCGGGCGACGCGCACACCTTCGCCCGGCTGGAGCCCTTGGGCGAACAGGCCTTCGCCCTGCATGACGTGCCTGATGCCGGACTGTGGGAGTTCCGCGGCCGCACCGACGTACACACCTATACCAGCGCGATGTGCTGGGCGGCCTGTGATCGCCTGTGCAAGATCGCAGTGCGGCTCAAGCTCGATGCACGTGCGCAGTACTGGCGCGAGCGCGCCGATATCATCCATGAGCGCATCATGGAAAAAGCCTGGAGCGAGCAGCTCGGCCACTTCACCGATACCTTCGGCGGCCATCGCCTGGATGCCTCGCTGCTGCTGCTGGCCGATCTGGCTTCATCGACGCCAGCGACGCCCGCTTCATCGCCACCGTCGAGGCCATCGGCCGGGACCTCAAGCATGGCAACGCGCTGTACCGCTACATCGCTCCGGATGATTTCGGCGAACCCGAAACCAGCTTCACCATCTGCACGTTCTGGTACATCGATGCGCTCGCCGCAATCGGCCGCATGGAGGAGGCACGCGAAATGTTTGAAGCGCTGCTGCAACAACGCAACCACCTGGGCCTGCTGTCGGAGGACCTTGCCTTCAACGGTGGCGAAGCCTGGGGCAACTTCCCGCAGACCTACTCGCATGTCGGACTGATCACCGCCGCGATGCGTCTGTCGCGCAGCTGGCAGGAGGCCTCGTGAGCCGGCTGGTGGTCGTCTCCAACCGGGTGGCCGTGCCCGGCGAGAATCGCGCCGGTGGCCTGGCGACAGGCCTGCTGGCGGCACTGCGCGAGCGCGGGGGACTGTGGTTCGGCTGGAGCGGGCGCAGCACCGCGACAAGCGGGGCACTGCACGAGCACACCGACGGGGCCATCCGCCTGCTCACCATGGACCTGAGCAAGGCCGATCTGGACACCTACTACAACGGATTCTCCAACCGGACGTTGTGGCCGCTGCTGCACTTCCGCCTGGACCTGGTGGACTACGACCGCAGCAAACGCGCCGGCTATTGGCGCGTGAACAGGCTGTTCGCCGATACCTTGGCACCGTTGCTGCGCGAAGACGACACGGTCTGGATCCATGACTACCACCTGATTCCGCTGGCCTCACTGCTGCGCGAGCGCGGGGTGGGCTGCCGGATCGGCTTTTTCCTGCACGTGCCAGTGCCCTCGGCCGATCTGATCCATGCGCTGCCCGACCACCGCGCGCTGTTCCAGACCTTGCACGCCTACGACCTGCTGGGCTTCCAGACCCGGCGCGACGTGGACCGCTTCCAGTCCTATGTGCGCCTGTTCGGCGGCGGCAGTCTGATCGACAGCCAATGGATACAGGCCCCCGACGGTCGCCGTGTGCGCACTTCCGCCTTCCCCATCGGCATCGACACGGAGCACATCGCCCGGCAGGCACGCAGCGCCGCCGGTAACAGCGCGGTGCGCGCACTGCGGCAGAGCCTGCAGCACCGCAAGCTCGCCATCGGCGTGGACCGGCTGGACTACTCCAAAGGGCTGCCCGAGCGTTTCCACGGCTTCGAGCGCTACCTCAGCCGCCATCCGCAGGACAAAGGCACGATGACCTTCCTGCAGATCGCGCCGGTCTCGCGCGGCAGCGTCAACGAATACCGCAAGCTGCGCGGGGAACTGGAACAGCTGGCCGGCCACATCAACGGCAGCCATGCCGAAGCCGATTGGACCCCGCTGCGCTACGTCAACCAGAACTATGCGCACAGCACCCTGACCGGCTTCTACCGGGAGGCGGCAGTGGGACTGGTCACGCCCTTGCGCGACGGCATGAACCTGGTCGCCAAGGAATACATCGCCGCGCAGAACCCGGAAGATCCCGGAATGCTGGTGCTGTCACTGCTGGCCGGCGCCGCCGACGAGCTGCAACAGGCGCTGCTGGTGAACCCGCACGATCTGGATGGCGTGGCCGATGCCATCGCCACGGCGGCGAACATGCCACGCGCCGAACGCATCGAGCGCTGGCAGACGATGATGCAGCACCTGCGCGAATTCGATATCAACCGCTGGCGCCGCGACTACCTGCAGGCACTGGAAGCGGCCCCTTGAACTGCTCCAGCCTCAGTCCAGAAACCGTTCGCGGCTGGCCGCATCGGGCACAAAGCAGCGCTCATGGCGGCCGAACCAGCGGTACCGGTTGCGCGCCAGCCAGCGGTAGCCGCGGTCACGCAGTGGCGCGGGAACCACCCGGGCCAGCACGGCCAGCGTCCAGACACCGCCCAGTCCGGCCACCACCCGGATAATCGCGTCGGTATCGGTGTACGCGATGCCATCCTCCAGCAGCAGGAAGGACAGCGGATCCTCCGGATCCAGCCCGTAGCGGTGCAGGAGGCTGCGACCGCAGCGGCCCTGCATCGCCGCGAAGCGGTAGCGTCCGCCGCGATCAAAACGCAGCAGGAACCCGACCCAGCGGCTGCACAGCGCACACACGCCGTCGAACACGATCACCGCCGGCTCAGTGCGCATCGGTGTCTGGCAACAGCCAGCCCTCGTAGCGGATGAGCCGGCCGATCAGCGGCATCGAGACGTCGACCAGGAATTCGTAGCGTCCGGCCTGTTCGCGTTCGCGGCAGTGCACCTGGGCGAACCAGCGTGCCGGCAGGGGCAGCAGCCCGAAGGCCCAGGCCCGCTCGACCCGCCACAGGATCTGCCCGGCGCTTTCGGACAGGCCGAAGCGGAAAGCACCGCGCCCAGCTGCTCGAACAGCCCGCCCCGCCGCGCTGCCAGACGCCGCGAGTGCATC
>NZ_BAZI01000079.1 GCF_001310775.1 Stenotrophomonas pictorum JCM 9942 | reverse complement strand
CCCCGTGGCAAGCCCAGGCTGCTGCCGCACCGGCCGCCGGCGCGCCGGCACCGGCGACGGAAAAGAAGAACTAACGGGACACCGCCATGCCTAAATTTTTCATCGATCACCCGGTATTCGCCTGGGTGGTGGCCATTCTGATCTCGCTGGGCGGTGTGATCTCGATCCTGAATCTGGGTATCGAGTCCTACCCCAGCGTGGCGCCGCCCCAGGTCACCGTTTCTGCCACCTACCCTGGCGCCAGCGCCTCCACGGCCGAAAAATCGGTCACCCAGGTCATCGAGCAGCAGCTGACCGGTATCGACAACCTGGTCTACTTCAACTCGTCGTCCTCCTCGTCCGGCCGGGTGACCATCACCCTGACCTTCGACAGCGGCACCGACGCCGACATCGCCCAGGTGCAGGTGCAGAACAAGGTGGCGCTGGCCACCCCGCGCCTGCCCTCGGAAGTGACCAAGCAGGGCGTGGTCGTCGCCAAGGCCAACGCCGGCTTCCTGATGGCCATCGGCGTGCGCTCCGATGACGGCAGCGTCGATCGCGACGCGCTCAACGACATCGTCGGTGCCCGCGTGCTGGAGCAGATCTCCCGCGTCCCGGGCGTCGGCAGCACCCAGCAGTTCGGCTCCGAGTACGCCATGCGCATCTGGCTCAACCCGGAGAAGCTGCAGGGCTACAACCTCTCCGCCACCGACGTCTACAACGCCATCGGTACCCAGAACCTGCAGTTCGCAGCCGGCTCGGTGGGCGGCGACCCGGCTCCCAACGGCCAGGCGTTCACCGCCACGGTAGCCGCCGAAGGCCGCTACACCTCGCCCGAAGAGTTCGAGAACACCATCCTGCGGGCCAATGTCGACGGCAGCGTGGTCAAGCTCAAGGACGTCGCCCGGGTGGCCTTTGGTGCGTCCAACTACGGCTTTGATACCAAGTACAACGGCAAGCCCGTCGCGGCCTTCGCCATCCAGCTGCTGCCCGGCGCCAATGCGCTGGACGTATCTGAAGCGGTGACCGCCAAGATGGACGAGCTGGCGCCCAGCTTCCCGCCGGGCGTGAGCTGGTTCACCCCGTTCGACAGCACCACCTTCGTCAAGATCTCGATCAAGGAAGTGGTCCACACCCTGATCGAAGCCATCGTGCTGGTGTTCCTGGTGATGCTGATCTTCCTGCAGAACTTCCGCGCGACGATCATCCCGACCCTGGTCATTCCGGTGGCCCTGCTTGGCACCTTCATGGGCATGCTGATGGTGGGCTTCACCATCAACCAGCTGACCCTGTTTGCGATGGTGCTGGCGATCGGCATCGTGGTCGATGATGCGATCGTGGTGGTGGAAAACGTCGAACGCATCATGACCGAGGAGGGACTGGCGCCCAAGGCGGCCACGCAGAAGGCCATGAGCCAGATCACCGGTGCGGTGGTCGCGATCACCGTGGTGCTGGCTGCCGTGTTCATCCCCAGCGCGATGCAGCCCGGCGCGTCGGGCGAGATCTACAAGCAGTTCGCGCTCACCATCGCCATCTCGATGGGCTTCTCCGCCCTGCTCGCCCTGAGCTTCACCCCGGCCTTGTGTGCGGCGTTCCTGCTGCCGACCCACAACGACAAGCCGAACTGGATCTACCGCACGTTCAACAAGTACTACGGCAAGCTGGAGCACCGCTACGTCGGCATGGTCGGCGGCGTGATCAAGCGCGCGCCGCGCTGGATGATGGTGTTCGGCCTGCTGGTGGTGCTGTGTGGCTTCCTGTTCACCCGCCTGCCGGGCAGCTTCCTGCCCGAGGAAGACCAGGGCTACGCGCTGGCCATCGTGCAGCTGCCGCCGGGTGCGACCAAGACCCGCACCAGCGCCGTGTTCGAACAGCTGCTGGGCACCATGCAGAACGAAGACGCCTTCGAAGGCATGATGCAGATCACCGGCTTCAGCTTCCTGGGCCAGGGCGAGAACGTCGGCATGGCGTTCATCCGCCTCAAGGACTGGAGCGAGCGCAAAGAGACCGCGCCGGAGTTCATCCAGGCCATGAACCGGAAGGCCTACGGCATCAAGGATGCGCAGATCTTCTTCGTCAACCTGCCGACCGTGCAGGGTCTGGGCCAGTTCGGCGGTTTCGACATGTGGCTGCAGGACCGTGCCGGTGCCGGCCAGGATGCGCTGATGGAGGCACGCAACACCCTGCTGGGTGCCGCCTCGCAGAACCAGTCGCTGGTGGGCGTGCGCCCCAACACCCTGGAAAACTCGCCGCAGCTGCAGTTGAAGGTGGACCGCATCAAGGCCCAGACCATGGGCGTGTCGGTCAACGACGTCTACACCGCCATCCAGATGATGCTGGCACCGGTGTATGTCAACGACTTCTTCTATGGCGGCCGCATCAAGCGGGTCAACATGCAGGCCGATGCGGCCTACCGCACCGGTCCGGAATCACTGAACAGCTACTTCGTACCGAGCTCGCTGAGCAAGGACGCCACCGGCCAGCCGGCGATGATCCCGCTCAGTGCGGTGGTCAAGTCCGAGTGGATCTACGCCCCGCCGGCGCTGAACCGCTACAACGGCTATTCGGCGGTCAATATCGTCGGCTCGCCGGCCCCGGGAACCAGCTCCGGCCAGGCCATGACCACGATGGAGAACCTGGTGCGCGACGACCTCCCGGCAGGCTTCGGCTTTGACTGGAGCGGCATGTCCTACCAGGAAATCCTGGCCGGCAACGCCGCGACGCTGCTGATGGTGCTGTCGATCGTGGTGGTGTTCCTGTGCCTGGCCGCACTCTACGAGAGCTGGTCGATCCCGGTTTCGGTGCTGCTGGTGGTGCCGATCGGCATCCTCGGCGCGGTGGTGTTCTCGCTGATGCGCGGCCTGCCCAATGATCTGTACTTCAAGATCGGCATGGTCACGGTGATCGGTCTGGCGGCGAAGAACGCGATCCTGATCGTGGAGTTCGCGGTCGAGCAGCGGGCGCTGGGCAAGACCCTGCGCGAGGCCACCATCGAAGCGGCGCACCTGCGCTTCCGCCCGATCCTGATGACCTCGTTCGCCTTCATCCTGGGCGTGCTGCCGATGGCCATCTCCACCGGTGCCGGCGCCAATGCGCGCCACTCGCTGGGTACCGGCGTAATCGGCGGCATGCTGTTCGCCACCGCCATCGGCGTACTGCTGATTCCACTGTTCTTCGTGACGGTACGCCGCGTCCTGGGCGACAAGCTCGATGAGAAGTCCAAGGCGTATCTGGACCAGCACCAGGCGCGTGCCGCCAAGGAAGACCGGTAAGCCCGGGGCCGTGGATGGCGCCCGATCGCGCCATCCACCGGTGCCCCCGGACATAGCCACCAATGAAAAGCCCCGGCATTGCCGGGGCTTTTTCTGTTCCGCTGCAGGCCGCAGGACTCAGCGCAGGCCGGTCTCGTTGCGGGCGATGACCATCCGCTGGATTTCCGAGGTGCCTTCGTAGATCTCGGTGATCTTGGCATCGCGGAAGTAGCGTTCCAGCGGCATTTCCTTGGAATACCCCATGCCGCCGTGGATCTGCACCGCCTGGTGGGCGATCCACATCGCCGCCTCCGACGCGGTCAGCTTGGCGACCGCCGCCTCGGTGGAGAAGCGTTTGCCTTGCAACTTGACCCACGCCGCGCGCAGCGTCAGCAACATCGCCGCATCCAGCTTGCACTTCATGTCGGCGATCTTGGCCTGGACCATCTGGAAGGTGCCGATCGGCGCACCGAAGGATTTGCGCTCCTGCACATAGGCCAGCGAGGCCTCGTAGGCGGCACGGGCGATGCCCACGGCCTGCGAGGCGATGCCGATACGACCCCCGTCCAGCAGGCTCATCGCGATCTTGAACCCCTGGCCTTCCTGGCCGATCACCTCGTCGGCAGTGGCCACGTAGTCCTGGAACTCGATCTCGCAGGTTGCCGAGGCGCGCACGCCCAGCTTCGGCTCGGTCTTGCCGCGACCGAAGCCCGGCTTGGTGGTGTCGATCATGAACGCGGTGATGCCACGGGCGCCCTGTTCCGGATCGGTCATCGCAAACAGCACGATGTAGCGCGCCACCGGGCCGGAGGTGATCCAGCTCTTCTGGCCGTTGATCACGAACGAGCCGTCGGCCTGCTTCACGGCTCGGCAGCGCATCGCCGTGGCATCGGAGCCGGACTGCGATTCGGTCAACGCGAAGGCGCCGATCTCACGGCCTTCGGCAATGGCACGCACGTACAGCTGCTTCTGCGCCTCGGTGCCGTAGGCCAGCACCGCATTGCAGAACAGCGAGTTGTTGACCGACATGATGGTGGCGTGGGCGGCATCGGCGGCCGACACCTCCACGATGGCCAGCACGCTGGAGATCGGTCCATGCCCGAGCCGCCGTACTCGACCGGCACCTCGATGCCCATCAGGCCGTTCTCGCCGAGCAGGCGGATGTTCTCCAGCGGGTACTCGCCGGTGGCATCGAAATGCTCGGCACTGGGGGCGATCTTCTCTTTGGCGATGCGGCGCGCGACATCCTGCAGCATCAATTGTTCGTCGGAAAAACTGAAGTCCACTACACCCCTCCCAGGGCTCACGAGGTTGCAATTGTAACCATCGCGCCCGGTTGCGGCCTATGCCTCGCCTTGACCCTGCCCCCGCGGAGAGGAGAAAATATCTCTATATCGCGATAGGTAGATATTTATGGATCTAGAAGACTGGTCGACCCGTCTGAAAGTGTTCGCCGATGCGACGCGCGTGCGTCTGCTGACGCTGCTGGAACAGGAAGAACTGACCGTGGCCGAGCTGTCGGCCATCACCACACTGGCGCAGCGCGGGTCTCGACCCATCTGGCGCGCCTGAAGGAAGCCGGGCTGGTGCGCGACCGCCGCGCCGGGGTCTCGGCCTATTACCGCTTCGACGAGGCCGCGCTGGATCCGGCGCAGCGCGCATTGTGGCATGCCCTGAGCACCGGCAGCGATGATCCGTTGCTGCGCCAGGATGCGGAACGGGTGCCTGCGGTGCTGGCCATGCGCGCCGCCGACCAGAACTGGGCCGACAGTGTGGCCGGCGACATGGAGCGCCATTACTCGCCTGGCCGCACCTGGGAAGCGCTGGCGCGCAGCGCGCTGCCGCTGCTGGAAACCGGTGACGTGCTCGATATCGCCTCCGGCGACGGCGTGCTGGCCGAACTGCTGGCGCCGCACGCGCAGCGTTATGTCTGCATCGACACCAGCGCCCGCGTGGTCGCCGCCGCCAGCGAGCGCCTGCGCAAGCTGGCCAACGTCGAAGTGCTCGAAGGCGACATGCACAAACTGCCTTTCGAGGACGGCAGCTTTGATCTGGTGGTGCTGATGCACGCGCTGACCTACGCCAGCCAGCCGGCCAAGGCCGTGGCCGAATGCGCCCGGGTCGTGCGTCCTGGCGGCCGGCTGATGCTGTGCAGCCTGGCCCGGCACGAGCACAAGGCGGCGGTGGAGGCCTACGGCCACGTCAATCTCGGCTTCACCGACAAGGAACTGCGCAAGTTCGTCGAAAAGGCCGGACTGGAAGTCTCCAGCCTGGAAACCGTGACCCGCGAGAAGCGCCCGCCGCATTTCGAAGTCATCTCCCTGATCGCCCACAAACCCTGATCACGTCACAGCGAGTCCCCACGCCATGCGTTCCCTCCCCTGGCTCCATCCCGAGCGTGTCGCCAAACTGCTGCAGGCACTTGAGCAGCGCATCCTGATCATCGACGGTGCCATGGGCACGATGATCCAGCGCCACCGTCTGGAAGAAGGCGACTACCGCGGTGAGCGCTTCGCGGGGGGCTTCGACAGCCAGCACGCGCATGGCCCGGGCTGCGAACACGACCTGAAAGGCAACAACGACCTGCTGCTGCTGACCCGGCCTGAAGTGATCGCCGGCATCCACACCGCCTACCTGGAAGCCGGCGCGGACCTGCTGGAAACCAACACCTTCAACGCCACCGCCGTCAGCCAGGCCGACTATCACCTGGAGCACCTGGTCTACGAGTTGAACAAGGCCGGCGCGCAGGTCGCGCGCCAGTGCTGCGATGCCATCGAGGCGACCACGCCGGACAAGCCGCGCTTTGTGATCGGTGTGCTCGGCCCGACCAGCCGCACCGCCTCGATCAGCCCCAATGTCAACGACCCGGGTTTCCGCAACACCAGCTTCGACGAGTTGCGCGGTACCTACCGCGAGGCCATCGAAGGCTGATCGACGGTGGCGCCGACACGCTGATGGTGGAAACCATCTTCGACACGCTCAACGCCAAGGCCGCGCTGTTCGCGATCGAGGAAGTGTTCGAGGCGCGCGGCGGCCGCCTGCCGGTCATGATCTCCGGCACCATCACCGATGCCTCCGGACGCACCCTGTCCGGGCAGACGGCCGAGGCGTTCTATGCCTCGGTCGCGCACGGCCAGCCGCTGTCGATCGGCTTCAACTGCGCGCTCGGCGCCACCGACATGCGCCCGCATGTGGAAACCCTGGCGCAGATCGCCACCGGCTATGTCAGCGCGCACCCCAACGCGGGCCTGCCCAACGCCTTTGGCGAATACGACGAGACCCCGGAAGAAATGGCCACCACGCTCAAGGAGTTCGCCCAGTCCGGGCTGCTGAACCTGGTGGGCGGCTGCTGCGGCACCTCGCCGGAGCATATCCGCGCCATCGCCGCTGCAGTGGCCGGGCTCCCCCCGCGTGCGCTGCCGTCGCGGCAGGAGCAGGCGGCATGAGCCATCCGCCGTATACCCGGCTGTCGGGACTGGAACCGCTGGTCATCACCCCGGACCTGCTGTTCATCAACGTCGGTGAGCGTACCAACGTCACCGGCAGCGCCCAGTTCCGCAAGCTGATCAAGGAAGAGCGTTACGAGGAAGCGGTCGAGGTTGCCCGCCAGCAGGTCGCCAGCGGCGCGCAGATCCTCGACGTGAACATGGACGAGGGTCTGATCGACTCCGAGAAAGCGATGACCCGCTATCTCAACCTGATCATGTCCGAGCCGGACATCGCCCGCATTCCGGTGATGGTCGACTCCTCCAAGTGGAGCGTGATCGAGGCCGGGCTCAAATGCCTGCAGGGCAAGAGCGTGGTCAATTCGATCTCGCTGAAGGAAGGCGAAGCGGCGTTCATCGAACACGCCCGGCTGGTGCGCCGCTACGGCGCCGCCGCGGTGGTGATGGCGTTCGACGAAGTCGGCCAGGCCGACACCTGCGCGCGCAAGGTGGAAATCTGCACGCGCGCCTACCGCATCCTCACCGAAGACGTGGGCTTCCCGCCCGAAGACATCATCTTCGATCCGAACATCTTTGCCGTGGCCACCGGCATCGAGGAGCACGACAACTACGCGGTCGACTTCATCGAAGCCACCCGCATCATCAAGCGGACCCTGCCGCACTGCCATGTCTCCGGCGGCGTGTCGAACGTATCGTTCTCCTTCCGTGGCAACGAGACCGTGCGCCAGGCGATCCACTCGGTGTTCCTGTACCACGCCATCAGGGCCGGCATGGACATGGGCATCGTCAACGCCGGTGCGATGCCGATCTACGACGATCTGGACCCGGAACTGCGCGAGCGCGTGGAGGATGTGATCCTCAACCGGAGCAGCGACGGTACCGAACGGCTGCTGGAAATCGCCGAGCGCTACAAAGGCAGGAAGGGCGAGAAGAAGGTGGAGGACCTGGCCTGGCGTGACACGCCGGTGCGCGAGCGCCT
The DNA here is from genome assembly GCF_001310775.1 of Stenotrophomonas pictorum JCM 9942. Lineage (GTDB taxonomy): Bacteria > Pseudomonadota > Gammaproteobacteria > Xanthomonadales > Xanthomonadaceae > Stenotrophomonas > Stenotrophomonas pictorum. The sequence goes on along the minus strand of NZ_BAZI01000079.1, from coordinate 1,876 downwards.
GGCCCATGCCCTGGTGCATGGCCTGGACGCCTGGGTGGAGGAAGATACCGAAGACGCCCGCCAGCAATCCACCCGCCCGCTGGATGTGATCGAAGGCCCGCTGATGGATGGCATGAACGTGGTCGGGGACCTGTTCGGCGCCGGCAAGATGTTCCTGCCGCAGGTGGTCAAATCCGCCCGTGTGATGAAAAAGGCCGTGGCCTACCTGCTGCCGTATATCGAGGCGGAGAAGGCGCGCACCGGCGATACCGCAAAGTCCAATGGCAAGATCATCATGGCCACGGTCAAGGGTGACGTGCACGATATCGGCAAGAACATCGTCGGCGTAGTGCTTGCCTGCAACAACTTCGAGGTCGTGGACCTGGGCGTGATGGTGCCGGCGCAGAAGATTCTCGATGCCGCCCGTGAGCATCAGGCCGACATCATCGGCCTGTCCGGGCTGATCACCCCGTCACTGGAGGAGATGAGCCACGTCGCCCGGGAAATGCAGCGCCAGGGCTTCGAGCTGCCGCTGCTGATTGGTGGCGCCACCACCTCGCGCGCGCACACCGCGCTGAAGATCGATCCGTTCTACAACGCGCCGACGGTGTGGGTGAAGGACGCCTCGCGCGCGGTCGGCGTGGCCCAGTCGCTGATCTCGCGCGAACTGCGCGACAGTTTCGTCGCCGCCAATGACGCCGACTACGCCGATATCCGCCAGCGCCACCGCAACCGCGGCGACGCCAAGCGGCTGGTGTCGCTGGAGCACGCCCGCGGCCAGCGTTTCCAGTGCGACTGGCAACAGTACGAACCAGCGGTGCCGGCGCAGCCCGGTATCCACGTGTTCGACGACTACCCGCTGGAGGACCTGCTGCCGGTCATCGACTGGACGCCGTTCTTCCAGGCCTGGGAGCTGGCCGGCAAGTTCCCGGCCATCCTCACCGACGAGGTCGTCGGCCCGCAGGCCAGCGACCTGTACCGCGATGCCCGCGCCATGCTGGAGCGGATCATCAGTGAGAAGTGGCTGACCGCCCGCGCGGTGTTCGGCCTGTGGCCGGCCAACAGCCGCGGCGACGATGTGATCGTCCACAACGCCGAACAACCCACCACCCTGCACTTCCTGCGCCAGCAGGTGGACAAGCCGGCCGAGCGCCCGGATTTCTGCCTTGCCGACTTTATCGCCCCGGAAACCAGTGGCCGGCAGGACTGGATCGGCGCCTTCGCGGTCACCGCCGGCATCGGTATCGAGCCGCACGTGGCCCGCTTCGAGGCCGATCACGACGACTACAACGCGATCCTGCTCAAGGCCCTGGCTGACCGTCTGGCCGAAGCGCTGGCCGAGCGCCTGCACCAGCGTGTACGTACCGAATTCTGGGGCTATGACCGCCACGAGCAGCTCGACAACGAGGCCCTGATCGCCGAGAAGTACCGCGGCATCCGCCCGGCTCCTGGCTATCCGGCCTGCCCGGAGCACAGCGAGAAGCAGACCCTGTTCGCGATGCTCGGCGCCGAAGGGATCGGCATGTCGCTGACTGAAAGCTTCGCCATGCTGCCGACCGCCGCGGTATCGGGCTACTACTTCAGCCACCCGCAGAGCCAGTATTTCGTGGTGGGCCGTGTATCCAAGGAGCAGGTCAACGATTACGCCAGGCGCAAGGGCGTGGAGCGGGCGCAGGTGGAAAGGTGGTTGGCCTCCAACCTGGACTACGACCCCGAATGAGGCTTGGCGTCCTGCGTCCCTGCAGGGCGCAGGGCGCCTCCATTGGATGACCGGCGGCGCGGCGGCTCCGCAGGCCGCCCCTAGTCCTGCTCCTGGCCCAGCATCCGGATCAGCCGCGCCGCCAGTGCCTTGACCTCTGGCCCGGCGGAGGGACGGTGCAGCAGCGACCCGCTGATG
>NZ_BAZI01000078.1 GCF_001310775.1 Stenotrophomonas pictorum JCM 9942 | reverse complement strand
CGATTGGCCTGGTCGACAAGGTCGCCGCCCCGGCGGTGCTGGTCGATGCGGCCATCGCGCTGCTGCAGACCGGCGTGACCCGCCCGTTCAAGCAGCGCGCCACCGCCTGGGCCACCAATACCTTCCTGGCCCGCAAGCTCCTGGCCCCGCAGATGGCCAAGCAGGTCGCGCGCAAGGCCAAGAAGGACCAGTACCCGGCGCCCTACGCGCTGATCAGCACCTGGGAGCGCAGCGGCGGCAGCCCGATCCAGAAGCGTCTGGACGCCGAGCGCCGCGCCGTGGTCAAACTGGCCAGCAGCCCGACCGCGCGCAATCTGATCCGCATCTTCTTCCTGACCGAACGGCTCAAGGGTCTGGGCGGCAAGGATTCGGGCATCAAGCACGTGCATGTGGTCGGTGCCGGCGTGATGGGCGGCGATATCGCCGCATGGGCGGCCTACAAGGGCTTCAACGTCACCCTGCAGGACCGCGAGCAACGCTTCATCGACCCGGCCATGACCCGCGCGCAGGCGCTGTTCGATAAGAAAGTGAAAGACCCGGCCAAACGCCCGGAAGTCGTCGCGCGGCTGAAGGCCGATCTGGCCGGTGACGGCGTGGCCGTGGCCGATCTGGTGATCGAGGCGATCATCGAGAACCCGGAAGCCAAGCGTGCGCTGTACCAGACGCTGGAGCCGAAGATGAAGGCCGGCGCGCTGTTGAGCACAAATACCTCGTCGATTCCGCTGGTCGAACTACGTGACCACATCCAGCGACCGGCGCAGTTTGCCGGCCTGCACTACTTCAATCCCGTGGCACAGATGCCGCTGGTGGAGATCATCCACCACGACGGCATGGCCCCGGAAACCGAAAGACGCCTGGCTGCGTTCTGCAAGGCGCTGGGCAAGTTCCCGGTGCCCGTGGCCGGCACCCCGGGCTTCCTGGTCAACCGCGTGCTGTTCCCGTACATGCTCGAAGCCGCCACCGCGTATGCCGAAGGCATTCCCGGTCCGGTGATCGACAAGGCAGCGGTCAAGTTCGGCATGCCGATGGGCCCGATTGAACTGCTCGATACGGTGGGTCTGGACGTGGCGGCAGGCGTGGGCAAGGAGCTGGCGCCGTTCCTGGGCCTGCAGATCCCGGCCGCGCTGGCGACCGTCGAGCCGAACAAGCGCGGCAAGAAGGATGGCCAGGGCATCTATAAGTGGGAAAACGGCCGCGCGGTGAAGCCGGAAGTGGCCAAGGACTACCAGGCGCCGTCGGATCTGGAAGATCGCCTGATCCTGCCGTTGCTCAACGAGGCGGTGGCCTGCCTGCACGACGGGGTGGTCGCCGATGCCGACCTGCTCGATGCGGGCGTGATCTTCGGCACCGGCTTTGCCCCCTTCCGCGGCGGCCCGATCCAGCACATCCGCGCCGCCGGTGCCGATGGCTTGGTGGAAAAGCTCAAGACCCTGCAGGGCCGTTATGGCGACCGCTTCGCGCCGCGGCCGGGCTGGGAGCTGCCGGTACTGCGCGAACCGGTGGCCTGATCCGGGGCGGGACCATAAAGAAAAACGGAGCCTGACGGCTCCGTTTTTCTTGCGGATGGACCGCGACGCTAAAAGGCAGGCAATCGACGACGCTGACGTCACTGACCTCGGCGGGAGGCCCGCAACCGGATTGATGCAGGCGTCGCGGCGCCGGCTGCTCTCGCACACTCAGCGATGCACCGCGCCATGATGCCCCTGACGATCCGGCCCATGCGCATGGTCTTTGTGATCGTGATCGTGATCGTGATCGTGATCGTCCGCAGTCTGCGGCTTCACCTGCGCGCAGTCATCGCCGCAGTGGTCCACCTCCACCTGCAGCGTCACATGGTCGATGCCGAAACGCGCGTGCAACAGGGCGGCCAGTTGCCGGCGCAACACGTCCGCCTCCTGCCCGTCACGCATCACCACATGCGCGGTCAACGCCGGCGTGCTGGAAGCCAGCGCCCACACGTGCAGATCGTGGATGTCGGCAACCCCGGGCTGCTCCCGCAGCACCTGTCCCACATCGGCCAGCACCACGCCGTTGGGAACCCCTTCGAGCAACACATTGATCGCATCGCGCAGCAGCACCCAGGTGCGTGGCAGCACCCACAGTCCGATCAGTACCGCCAGGATCGGATCGACCAGGGTCCAGCCGGTGAAATGGATGACCAGACCGCCGGCGATCACCGTCACCGAGCCGAGCATGTCGCTCCATACTTCCAGATAGGCGCCCTTGACGTTCAGGCTCTCGCCACTGCCGGCGCTGAGCAGGCGCATCGCGATCAGATTGACCAGCAGGCCGAACGCGGCCACCCACATCATGCCACTGGAGGCGATGGCCTGCGGCTGCTGGAAGCGCTGCACGGCCTCTACAAGGATGTAGACGCCAACTCCGGCCAGCAACAGGCCGTTGACCACCGCACCGAGCGCCTCCAGCCGGGCGTAACCATAGGTCCGCCGCACATCGGGCGGGCGTCGGCTCAGCCGCACCGCGGTCAGGGCGATCATCAGGCCGATCGCATCGGTGGCCATGTGCGCCGCGTCGGACAGCAGCGCCAGGCTGTTGGTCCAGAACGCCCCGATGACCTCGACCACCAGATAGGAGGTGGTCAGCCCCAACGCCCACCACAGGGGCTTCTCGTGGCGGATCTCGCTGGGCAGGTGATTGTGGTCGTGGCTCATGATCGACTCCGGGAAACCGGGTCAGCTTAGTCAGCCGCCAGCGGCGGAGACTATTACATCGCCGCTGCGGCCATCCCTCAGCGTGGGCCGAGCACCGCTTCCAGATCCTTGCCCTGCGGCATGCCCGAGCGCAGCTGCACGAGGCCGCTGACATCCTTGAACACGATGCCCGGCGTGCCCTGGAAGCCCAGTTCAAGCATCGCCATCTCATTGGCGCGCAGCTTGGCCTGCACCTCGGCCGGGACCGTCGGCGCCGGCTTGATGCCGCCCTTGGCGAAGTTGCGCTCGTTCTCCAGCAACGCATCCACGGGCGACGCGGCACCGAGGATCGCGGCGGCCTTGTTGGCGCTGTCCTCGCGGATCACACCGACCAGGATCTGCCGGATCTGCACTTTGCCCGATTCCACCCACGGTCGCGCCGCCTGCCAGAAGTGGTTGCAGTACGGGCAATTGGGGTCACTGAAGGAATAGATGATGCGCGGCGCATCGGCCTTGCCCTCGGCGATCCAGTGGCTGCCCTCCACTGCGGCCCATGCCTTCTGCCCCATCGGCCCCTGTACCAGCTCCTTGAGTTTGGCAGCGCTCACATCCTCGCCCTTGGCGTTGACCAGCGTGCCGACCACCGCGTACTGGCCATCGGCCGAGACATACACCGCCAACGGTTCCTGCCCGGCCACACCGGCATAGCCGGTCAGGCCGACCGGCGTTTCGAACGTGCCCATGAACTCCACGCCCTGCGCGCGCAGGGTCTTGACCACCGCCGGCTCTGCGGCGGTATCGGCGGATTCCTTCGCGGCAACCGGTACCGCCGCCGGGGCGGCGTCACGGGCGCTGGCGGCCGGAGCCAGCAAGGCGGCCGAGAGCAGAAGCAGCGCGGGACGGGAACGGATCATCATCAACCTCGGAATGGAACGTTTATTGGATCTCGCGCACGCGGGCTTCCAGCGTGGCACGTGAAAGTTCACCCATATGGGCGCGGACCAGACGCCCGTTGGCGTCAAAGAACAAGGTGGTGGGCAGCGCGCGGGCGCCGGTCTGGCGCATGACCTCCGACTCGGCATCCAGCAGCACATTGGCCGGCGACATCTGTTCGGCGTGCAGGTAGTCCAGCACCTCCTGCGCCACTTCGCCCTGGTTGGCGAACACGAAATTCACCGCCGGATGCGCCTGCTGCGCCTGCACCAGCACCGGCATCTCGCGCCGGCACGGGCCGCACCAGGTCGCCCACAGATTCAGCACCAATGGGCGCCCCTTGTAACGGTCAAGCGGAACCGGCGCCCCCTGCAGATCCGCCAGCACCGCCACGGGCATGCTCACCGTAGATCGCTGCACCGCGAACAACACCATGCCGCCGATCAGCCAGAACGCGGCACCGGCCACCAGCCCCAGCAGCACCGGCTTGCGCGGCACCGGATGGCGCGTCTTCCAGAGCGCGTACAGGGCAGCGACCACGATCCCGGCAGTGATGGAGAAACCGCCATCGCCCAAGCGGATAATCGATACCGGATCGGCAAGATAATCGGGCAGATGCCACAGCACATGCACCAGCCGGGCCGCCAGCAATCCGCACAGGAACGCATCCAGCACGATCGCCCCAACACGGCTGCGCAGGCCGCCAGCGTCGGCGGTCACTCCCCGCGCCAAGCCCCAGGCCACTGCCAGCGCCGCCAGTGCGACCAGCGCCATCAAGGGAAATGGACCGGCACTGATCACGACACACGCTCCACAGCGCTGACAGGCCTGTCAGGTAGGAGTCGTGGAAGCGATCGGCCCGCGCCGGCAGGTTGTGCGAGCAGAAAAGCAGAAGTCATGGTTAACAGCATGGACGAAAGCAGCCAATTCAGGCTGAACCAACCCCCGCAGTGGCCCCACCGAATAGCCATGAAGCTCACGCTCGGGACAGTTGGAGATCATGGCGCATCCTCGATCGCCAGTTGGGCGAAACGGATGCAATCGTGCAGACACATTCGAACCTGCACTCCTGCTTGCGGAGTACCGCTCCAGCACACCGCTCAAGGTCTCGCTGCTTCCGCCCAAGGCCTGCCTGGACACGCGAAGCCGCCGCAAGTGCTGAGCACTTGCCTCATGGCCCGATAGCCGCGCACTGCGGGTACACCTGTCCGTATCGCCTTGCTCGAGACCTACATCCTGTCAGGATCCAGACGTCACAGCGCAGATCGACCAGCGCCTTGCCGGGTAAATTCTCGGAAACAGACGCACCGCTTGCATCGTGATCTTCCGAGCCGCCAATACAGACGGATATGCCGATAGATCGCGATGCAGCTCAGACATCGCGCCAGCCCACCGCAGCGTTGTAACGGGCTTCCTATTGATTCTGCTCAGACCAGATTGCAGAGCGTGGGTGATGGGCCGGAATACCGCAACCCGCCACATCAATGCAGACAGCGTGCACGGTGCCGGGCCGGCAAGTCGACAGTAGGCACAATCATCTCGCGCCCGAGTTATCCCTCGGCATGCCTGCTTAACCGTTGCCACCCCGACGACAGGGTTTACGCCGCCACATTGCGAACTCACCGGCCAAAACAGGACAGCCCCGGCGGACCGGGGCTGTCTTGGTGACCGGATACGGCCGGACGCGGCTTAGAAGTTGCGCGGACCGCGCGGCTTGAAGCCACCGTCACGACGCGGGCCGCCCGGGCCACCGGGACGACCGGCCGGCTTCGGCCCGCTCTTGCTGAAGCGCGGCTTGAACGACGGCGCGGCGCCGCCCTGCTCTTCGCCTTCCTCAACCCGGCGCATCTGCAACTGCTGGCCGGACACCCAGACCTTCTTCAGGTGCTGCAGCACATCGCTGGGCATTTCCGCCGGCAGATCCAGTACCGAGTGGTCATCATGGATGTCGATGCGGCCGATGAAACGGCTTTCCAGCCCGGCCTCGTTGGCGATCGCGCCGACGATGTTGGCCGGTTTCACACCGTGCATATGGCCCACTTCGATACGGAAGGTTTCCATGCCGACTTCCGGGGCACTGCGCGGCGCCATTTCACGACGCGGACGCTCACCGAACTCGCCTTCGCCACGCGGCGGACGCGGAGCACGCTCGCCCTCGTCATGCCGCGGAGCACGCTCGAAACGCGGCTCGAACCGGGCCGGACGCTCGCCACGCTCCTCACGACGCGGGAAACCGCCGTCACGCGCCGGACGTTCGTTGCGGCCAGCCGGCTGCTCGCGCATCCCGGTACGCACCGGCGGCGCCAGCAGGAACGGAGTATCGCCCTGCAGCAGCTTGGCCAGCGCGGCAGCGATGTCGATCGCCGGCACGTTGTTTTCACTTTCGTAGCGCTGCACCAGATCACGGTAGAAATCGGTGTCGCCGGAGGCCATCGCCTGGCCGATGCGCTCCAGGAACTTGGTGACGCGGTGATCGTTGACCGCATCCACGCTCGGCAGCTGCATTTCCTCGATCGGCTGGCGCGTGGCGCGCTCGATCGAGCGCAACATGCCCTTTTCGCGCGGAGTGACGAACAGGATCGCCTCGCCGCTGCGACCGGCACGGCCGGTACGGCCGATACGGTGCACGTAGCTTTCCGTGTCGTACGGGATGTCGTAGTTCAGCACGTGACTGATCCGCTCCACGTCCAGGCCACGGGCGGCCACATCGGTGGCGACCAGGATGTCGAGCTTGCCTTCCTTCAACTGCTGGATGGTGCGCTCACGCTGGGCCTGCTGCATGTCGCCATTGATGGCGGCGGCGGCCATGCCACGGGCCTGCAGCTTTTCGGCCAGCTCTTCGGTGGCGGCCTTGGTACGCGCGAAGACGATCATCGCGTCGAAGGGTTCCACTTCCAGGATGCGGGTCAGTGCATCGAGCTTGTGCATGCCGGCCACCCACCAGTAGCGCTGGCGGATGTTGGCCGAGGTGGTGGTCTTGGATTGGATGGTCACTTCCACCGGATTGCGCAGGTAGGTCTGCGCGATGCGACGGATGGCCGACGGCATGGTGGCCGAGAACAGCGCGACCTGGCGCTGCTCCGGCAGCTTCTTGAGCACGGCCTCGACATCGTCGATGAAGCCCATGCGCAGCATTTCGTCGGCTTCGTCGAGCACCAGCGTCTTGAGCTCGGACAGGTCCAGCGTGCCGCGGTTGAGGTGATCGATCACGCGACCGGGGGTGCCGACCACGACGTGCACGCCGCGGCGCAGGGCCGACAGCTGCTGGCCGTAGGGCTGGCCACCGTAGACCGGCAGCACGCGGAAGCCGGGCATGGCGACCGAATAGCTCTGGAACGCTTCGGCGACCTGAATGGCCAGCTCGCGGGTCGGTGCCAGCACCAGGACCTGGGGCTTGGTGGCGGAAAGGTCGATATTGGACAGCACCGGCAGCGCGAAAGCACCGGTCTTGCCGGTACCGGTCTGCGCCTGGCCAAGTACGTCACGGCCTTCCAGCATTGCCGGGATGGTGGCAGCCTGGATGGGGGACGGGGATTCGTAGCCGACTGCGGCTACCGCCTTCATCACAGACTCGGAAAGACCGAGATCTGCGAACAGCAGCGGTGCGGGGGATTCTTGGGACATGGGTAACTCCGGGGGCCACACCGCGAACGGGCGGGCGAAAAGACGCATATTGTGCGCCCAAATGCACTGCGTTGTCGCGGGGCGGGCGCATGGCCGTTCAGCTGGCGCAAGCACTCGGCCGCCCGGGCGGCCTGCAATTGGCGCACAATAACGCCCGTTTTATCGTGGGAACACCATGCAGACCATCGAATTCGAGCTGGACCGTGAATACGTCGAACTGAAGCAGCTGCTGAAGCTGACGGATCTGGTTTCCAGTGGCGGTGAAGCCAAAGTGATTATCGGCGAGGGCCAGGTCCAGGTCGATGGCGCGGTGGAACTGCGCAAGGCGTGCAAGATCCGCGCCGGCCAGCAGGTGCAGCTGGGCGATGTGCTGATCCGGGTGACCGGGGAGGCCTGAGCCGCCCCGCCCTGTTCACAGGGACTGCCGCTGGGTCAGATGGGCGGCAATCATTTTCCGGAAGGGAGCCACGCCATGGGCCGCGCGCAGCGCCGCGCCCCGCAGCAGACGCGCGGGCAGGCGGCTGTCGTTGTAGAGGCTGACAATGGCATTGGTCGCCTCGTACAGCGGCCGCGCTGCCAGCCGATGGCCGCGCTCATACCGGGCTAGCAGCGCCTTTGCACCGATATCGGCACCGGCCTCGGCGGTGCGACGCAGCTGCTGCGCCAGCCGGTGCTGGCTCTGCAGCCCCAGATTGAACCCATGGGCGGTCACCGGGTGCATGCCAACGGCTGCATCGCCGATCAGGGCATAGCGCGGACCGGCGAAACGCTGCGCGTAGACCCCCACCAGCGGATACACATGGCGGGTTCCCGCCAGCTGCATCTGTCCCAGCCGTTGCTCGAAGAAACCGGTGACGGTGCGGCCGAACTGTCCCTCCTCCATCGCCATCAGCGCTTGCAGCTTCTGGGGCGGCAGGGTGATCACGGCCGAAGCCTGATCGCCGGGCAGCGGCAGCATCGCCAGGGTGCGTTCATACCCGAACCACTCCCACGCCTCGTGCCGGTGCGGACGCTCACAGTGCAGCCGGCAAACCAGCATCGACTTGCCGAAATCGCGCATCTGCGCGCCGATGCCCATCATCCGCCGGGTCGCCGAGAAGCGGCTGTCGGCGGCCACCACCAGCCGCGCCGCCAACTGCCGGCCATCGGCCAAGGTGACGGTATTGGCCTCGACGCCGGGCGTGATCGCAGTGACCGAGGTGCCATCGATCACCTCCAGCCCGGCCTGGGCCTGCACGGACTTCCAAGCCGCGCGGCGGATCAGGTGATTGGGCAGCAGCCAGCCCAGCTCGGCCACCCCCTCGCGTTCGGCCGCAAACCCCAGCGCGAACGGCGAGGTGCCGTTCATCACCCGGGCACGACGCAACGGGGAAATCTCGCCCGGCGCGATCCGCTGCCAGATGCCCAGTGTCTGCAGGATCTGCCGGGACGCGTGGGTCAAGGCGATCTCGCGACCGTCGAATGCCGGAGTGGCCAATGCCGTCTGCGGCTGCTGTTCGACCAGCGCCACCGACAACCCACTGCCGGCCAGACTGCGGGTCAAGCACAACCCGGCCGGGCCCGCCCCCACCACCAGCACATCCACGCTCTGCATCACCTGCTCCCTCGTTCCTGTCCCGGTGCAGGCTAAGACCGCCTCCGCCACAAGACATTGATCTGGATCAGGTCAACAACGGCCACACCAGCATTCCGATACCGGCCATCGCCACGCCCCAGACCAGGCTGCGGAGGTAGGGAATACCGGCAGCGTACAGCGGCACGTAGAGCACCCGCGCCCAGAGGTACAGCTGTGCGCCCAGCGCGGTGGAGGGGTTCTGCCTGTGCAGCAGCACCACCGCCAATACCGCTGCGGCGAACAACGGGAAGGTTTCCAGGAAATTGGCCCAGGCCCGCTGCAGGCGCGCCGCCGCCCCGGTCAGGGGAGGCGCCCGGCCATCACGGGCCGACACGTTCCATTTGAGCCCGCGCTGTGATGTGCTGGCAGTGGCTGCCAGCAGCATCTGCAAGATTCCCAGCACCACCGCCCAGCCCAGCGCGCGGATTTCGATATCCATCGTCCCCTCCTCGCATGAATGCGTGGGGCTGGCCGTGGGCCAGGCCCCGCCTGACCTACAACACCGGATCAGCCGGCCGCCGCTCTGACGCTGTAGCCGGACACCCGCCACACCTTGTCTTCGTCCAGCCGGAAGGACACCAGCTCACGCACCGGCTGGGCGTTGTTGGCAAAGCGGGTGGGAAAACTGACGTTGAGGTAGATGCCCTCCGGTACCGGGGCGCCGGCGGGATACTGCACACGGGTGATGGACGGCTTGCCCCGCGCCACCAGTGCCCCGAGCTTGGCCCGGTCGGCGCTCACGCTGCTGGCGAACAGGTCGCGGGAAACGGCCTTGCGGGCGGCCGGGGATGCACCGTCCCAGACCTGGGCGGCCTGGTTGGCATCGATCATCTGCGCCACGCGCTGTGCAGCGCGGGTCATCTCCGCATCCTGCCGGGCCTGTTGCGCCTGCTGGGCGGGCGTCAGCGCCGGGGCGG
>NZ_BAZI01000077.1 GCF_001310775.1 Stenotrophomonas pictorum JCM 9942 | reverse complement strand
CGCAGGCCGGGCCGACGGGGTCTGCTGCGCGCAGGCGGAAAGGCTGATCGCGCCCAGCAGCGCGGCAATGGCAATTCGGAACATCGGCAACCTGAAGAGAAAGGGGCAACCCGGCGATTCTCGCATACCGCCGCCGGCGCCCGACCTATCCGCGCGGATGGTGCCGGCGATGCAGCTTCTGCAGGTGCTCGCGCGCCACCAGGGTGTAGATCTGGGTGGTGGACAGCGAGCTGTGCCCCAGCAGCATCTGCAGCGCGCGCAGATCTGCGCCGTGATTGAGCAGATGCGTGGCGAAGCTGTGGCGCAGGCCGTGCGGACTGATTCTCGCCGGATCGATCCCCGCCACGGCGGCACAGGTTTTGACCAGCGCCCAGAACTGCTGGCGGCTGAGCGGCTGGCGTTTGTCATCGACAAACAGCGGCACCTGCCCATCTATCGTGGCCGGCACCGGCTTGCCGCCGGTCAGCAGCGGCCGGGCCTGATCCAGATAGCGCTCCAGCCAGTGCTGGGATTCCTCGCCCAGCGGCACCAGCCGCTCCCGGCTGCCCTTGCCGGTGACCCGCAGCACGCCCTGGCGCAGGTTGACCGCGTTGGCCGGCAGATGGACCAGCTCACTCACCCGCAGGCCGGCGGCGTACATCAGTTCCAGCATCGCCCGGTCGCGCAGGCCGACCGGAGTGCCGATATCGGGTGCCGCCAGCAGCGCCTCGATCTGGCTTTCCGCCAACGCCTTGGGCAGCGGACGTGGCAGCTTCGGTGGCTCCAGCAGCGCGGCCGGATCTTCGGCACGTTCTCCGCGGCGCACCGCCAGCGCGAAGAACGCACGCAGGGCCGAGAGCAGGCGCGCATTGCTGCGCGCCGTCCAGCCGTGCCGGGTGCGCCAGGCCAGATAGTCGAACAGTCCGGCACGATCGATCCCGGCCAGACCGCCACCGGCACCGTCACGCCAGCGCGCCAGGCCTTCCAGATCGCGGCGGTAGCTGTCCAGCGAGGCCCGCGCCAGGCCCTGCTCGGCCCAGATCGCATCGAGAAAACGCTGGATGTGGCGGCCATCGGCATCGCGCAACGGCGGCAGCTGCCGCACCAGCTGGCGGCGTTCGGCGGGAGTCGTAATCGAAGACATCGGCAACAGCATAGAACCTGCCCGCCGCCGGCGCCCAGCCAACCGCGGGCCACAAGCCCGTATGCTCGCCCCATGAGCGAACCGAGCGCCGTCCCCGAACGCCCCAGCGCGCTGCTGCCGCGCCGCCTGGCCGCCCTGTTTTATGACCTATGGCCGGCACTGGCGCTGTGGATGCTGCTGTCGGCGCTGTTCACCCTGGGCTTCACTGTTGCCGGGCACGGCGCGCGCGAGAACATCGCCCCCTTCAGCGCACTGCAATGGCTGCTGTGGCTGAGCTGCTGGGTCATCGCCGGCCTGTACGCCACCATCAGCTGGCGACGCGGTGGCCAGACCCTGGGCATGCGCCCGTGGCAGCTGTACCTGCGTGGCGAAACGGGCGCGCCGCTTCGCTGGTCCACGCTGTGGCTGCGCTATCTCGGCGGCACCGTGTCACTGCTGTGCGGCGGACTGGGCTTCTGGTGGGCGCTGGTCGACAGGCAGAAGCTGACCTTGCATGACCGCCTCAGCGGCACCCGGCTGGTGCGCATCCCCCGCGGCGACTGACCCGACTACGCCGCAGCCTCGGCTGTGCGGCCCCGTGCATTTGCGCGCGGCCGGCGTTCAGCGCCGCCGGTGGAACAGCCAGCGCGAGATCAGCAGCATCAGGATCGGCGGCAACGCATAGGCGATGCGGTAGTCGAACTTGAGCGCGCCGGCCATGCGGCTGAAGAACATCTGCAGCAGCAAAAAGCCCAGCGCGAACAGCATCCCCATGAACAGCCGCTTGCCCATGCCGCCACTGCGCAGCGAACCGAAGGCGAACGGCACCGCCGCCAGGCACAGCGCCAGCACGTTCAACGGATAGAACCAGCGCCCCCAGTAGGTGTCCTCGTAATCACGCGCGTCCAGCCCGTTGCGCTTGCGGTACTCGATGCTGGTGCGCAGCTCGGCGGCACTGAGGTTGCGCGGCTTGGCCAGACCGGCCGCCAGCGCGGCCGCATCCAGCTGCGAGTTCCACGGCTCGCTTTCGACCGTGGTGCGCGTGACTACGCGCTCAGCGAAGCGGTCGCGGCGGACCTTCTCCAACACCCAGCCGCCGGCGTCATGCCGCGCAGTCACCGCGTAGGTCAGCGTGGCCAGACGACCGGCCGCATCCAGCTCGTACAGGCGCACGTCATGCAGCACCAGCCGGGTGGCACCGTCTTCGGTCAACTGCTCCTCACCGGTCTGCGCATTGAGGAAGGTATCGCCTTCGCGGGCCCACAATCCCGAATACCGGGCCATGGCCATGTCGGTCTCGTAGCGGGCACTGGAACGCAGTGCATCGGCGCGGTTCTGCGCCCACGGCGACAGGGTCTCGCCATTGATGACCATCACTGCCGTCAGCAGCGACAGCGCGATCGCCACCGATATCGCGATCCGCCGCCGCGACACACCCACCGCCCGCAACGCGGTCAGCTCCGAGGTCGCGGCCAGCTGCCCAAGCCCCATCAGCGCACCGATCACCGCCGCCATCGGGAACAGCGTGTAGGCACGGCGCGGCAGCGTATAGGCGGTCCAGGCGATCGCATGGCCGAAGGTGTAGCTGCCCTGGCCGATGTTCTTGGCCTCGCCGGACAGTGCCAGGATCGCATCCAGGCCCAGCAGCACCATCCAGACGACCGCAACCGTCAGCAGCACGGTGCGACCGATATACAGGTCATGGATACGCGGCATCAGCCTCATGCCGCCGCCCTCCGGCGGCGGGCCAGCCGGCCGTCGCGAAAGTACAGCCACAGCGCCAGTGCCAGCAACGGCAGCGTCAGCCACCACAGGCCGGCGGCGGCCGGCAGTTTGCCCTTGGCCAGCCACTGGGTACCCACGATCATCAGGTTGATACCCACCAGATAGGCCAGGAAGGCCAGCATGATCGGGCCATAACGCTGTTGCCGCGGCGCACTGCGCGCCAGCGGCAGGGTCAGCAGGGCGAACGCCAGCGCCAGCAGCGGCGGAGTGATGCGCCAGTGCAGCTGGGCCTTGGCCTCCACCCGCGGATCGGACAACAGCTGCAGCGTGGACAGCATTTCCGGATCATCCTGCTCCCGCGCGTCCTCGCGGTCGGGCAGACCGACCTCGTTGCTGGCATAGCGCATCAGGCGGTAGTCCAGCGCGCCATTTTCCGGCCCCTCGACACGGTAGCCGTCTTCCAGCCGCAGGAAACGCTGGCGCTCGCCCTCAAAAAACATTGAACCTTCGTTGGCCGACACCAAGTCGATCCGGCCATCCTTCTGCCGCTGCATGAACACCTTGCCCATGCGGGTGCCGTTCTCGCTGAGCGAGGACAGATAGACGATGCCGCCTCCCGGCAGCGAGGTGAACTGGCCCGGCTCCAGTCCGGCCACCACCATCGAGCGGCTGGCGCTTTCAACCATCGCCGTGGCGGTGCGGCTGGCCCACGGCCCCAGCCACAACGAGCACAGCCCGACCACCAGCACCACCGGCACCACCAGCATCAGGATCGGCTTGAGCAGGCGCCGGGGACCGACACCGACGGCGGTCAGCACCGCCATTTCAGAATCCCGGTACAGCCGGGCGATGGCCAGCGCCAGGCCCAGCATCAGCGCCAGCGGCAGGATGATGGGCAGATAGGCGATGAACTGCAGGCCCAGCTGCGACAGCAGCAGGCCGGCAGGCATGCGGCCGTCGGCGATGCGGCCGAGGATATCCACCAGCACGCCGCCCACGCTCACCACCAGCAGGACTGTCAAAGTGGCCAGAAAGCTCTGGATGAAGTCGCTCAGCAGGTAGCGGTCAAGCTTCGCCATGGGGTCGGTGGTTTAAACTCTCGGTTTCGTCCGCGGGATGCCCGGCCACACCGGCCATGCATGAACAGACCGCGATTGTACGGATTTGGCAACGGAATCTGATCAATGTCTCTGGAATTCACCCTGAACCACGCCGCCCCGGCCACCGCCGGATTCGATTGCATCGTCGTTGGCGCTTTCGCCGACAAGTCGCTGTCCCCGGCCGCGCAGGCGCTGGATGCCGTCGCCGGCGGACGCCTCAAGGCGCTGGTCGAGCGGGGGGATGTCGGCGGCAAGACCGGCAATTCGACACTGCTGCACGATGTGGCCGGCGTCACCGCCCCGCGCGTGCTGGTGATCGGCCTGGGCGATCCGGCCAAGTTCGGCGTGGCCCAGTACATCAAGGCCGTCGGCGATGCCGCCCGCGCCCTGAAGAGCGGCGCCACCCGCAGCGCCCTGCTCACTTTGGCCGAACTGCCGGTCGCCGGCCGCGATGCGGCCTGGAACATCCGCCAGGCGGTGATCACCGCCAACCACGCCAGCTACCGCTACAGCGCCACCTTCGGCAAGAAGAAGCCCGAGCCGGCCGGTCTGGAAACGCTGGCGGTCCTGGGTACCGACGACACCGCGCTGGCCCAGGGCCAGGCGATTGCTTCGGGCGTGGAATACGCCCGCGAGCTGGGCAACCTGCCGCCGAACTACTGCACCCCGGCCTATCTGGCCGAGTCCTCGCTCAAGTTCGCCGCCGAACACGACGGTGCCGAAGCCGAGGTCCTGGACGAGGCGCAGATGGAAGCCCTGGGCATGGGCTCGCTGCTGGCCGTGGCCCGCGGCTCGGCCAACCGGCCGAAGCTGGTGGTGCTGAAGTGGAACAACGGCGGTGACGCCAAGCCGTACGTGCTGGTCGGCAAGGGCATCACCTTCGATACCGGCGGCGTCAACCTGAAGACCCAGGGCGGCATCGAGGAAATGAAGTACGACATGTGCGGCGCGGCCAACGTGATCGGCACCTTCGTCGCCGCGGTGAAGGCCAAGCTGCCGCTGAACCTGGTGGTGGTGGTGCCGGCGGTGGAGAACGCCATCGACGGCAACGCCTACCGCCCCTCGGACGTGATCACCTCGATGTCGGGCAAGACCATCGAAGTGGGCAACACCGACGCCGAAGGCCGCCTGATCCTGTGCGACGCGCTGACCTACGCGCAGCGCTTCGAGCCGGCCGCGCTGATCGACGTGGCGACGCTCACCGGTGCCTGCATGGTCGCCCTGGGCCACCAGACCGCCGGCCTGATGAGCAAGCACGACGATCTGGCCAACGAACTGCTGGCCGCCGGCGAGCACGTGTTCGACCGCGCCTGGCGCCTGCCGCTGTGGGACGAATACCAGCCGCTGCTGGATTCGACCTTCGCCGACGTCTACAACATCGGCGGCCGCTGGGGTGGCGCGATCACCGCCGGCTGCTTCCTGTCGCGCTTCACCGAAGGCCAGCGCTGGGCGCATCTGGATATCGCCGGCGTGGCCAGCGATGAAGGCAAGCGCGGCATGGCCACCGGCCGGCCGGTCGGCCTGCTGAGCCAGTGGCTGCTGGACCGCACCGCGTAACAAGCGTTACCAGACCAGGGCCGGCTGCAACCTCCGGCCTTGGTCCGCGGCTTCTTCCTTCTTCACGCATCGAGTCTTCATGTCCCGTGCCGATTTCTACCTGATCGCCAAGCCGCGCTTCCTCACCGAACCGCTGCGGCTGGTGTGCGAGCTGGCCCGCAAGGCCAACGACGGGAACCTGTACACCCTGGTGCTGGCGCGCGATGCCGCCCAGGCCGAGGAGCTGGACGAGCTGCTGTGGTCCTTCGACCCGGACGCCTACATCCCGCACCAGATCGTCGGCGAGGATGTGGACGAGGAGGAAGCCATCGTGCTGATCGCCACGCCGGGCGCCGAGGCGCCGCAGCGGCCGCTGGTGATCAACCTGCGCGACGAGCCCTATCTGGGTGCCTGCGACCGGGTGCTGGAAGTGGTGCCGGCCGATCCGGCCGCACGCGAACCGCTGCGTGAGCGCTGGCGCCAGTACAAGGCCGCCGGCTACACGCTCAACAAATACGACATGTAAAGGACTACCCATGCGCCTGCTGATCGCCATCCTGTTGCCGTGGCTGGCTTTCTTCACCATCGGCCGCCCCATTTCCGGCATTGTCTGCCTGATCCTGCAGCTGACCCTGATCGGCTGGCTGCCCGGCGCCATCTGGGCCGCCTACGCGGTCAGCCAATACCACACCGACCAGAAGATCCAGCGCGCCCTGGGCCGCTGATCTCCCTTCCCCGCCTTTTTCCGGTTTTCCCCGCATGACCCAACTCGCCTCCAGCTACGACCCCAAATCCTTCGAAACCGATCTCTACGATGGGTGGGAGAAGGCCGGCCATTTCAAGCCGTCCGGCAAGGGCGAGCCGTACACCATCCTGCTGCCGCCGCCGAACGTCACCGGCACCCTGCACATGGGCCACGCCTTCCAGCAGACGCTGATGGATGCGCTGATCCGCTACCACCGCATGCGCGGCTACGACACGCTGTGGCAGGTGGGTACCGACCACGCCGGCATCGCCACCGAGATGGTGGTCAGCCGCAACCTGGCGCTGGAAGGCAAGGGTGAAACCCGCGATTCGCTGGGCCGCGATGGCTTCATCGACAAGGTGTGGGAGTGGAAGGCGCATTCGGGCAACGTGATCGAAGGCCAGATGCGCCGCCTGGGCACCTCGGCCGACTGGTCGCGCAGCACCTTCACCATGGACCCGGGCCCGAGCGAGGCGGTGATCGAGTCCTTCCTGCGTTGGCACGAACAGGGCCTGATCTACCGGGGCCAGCGCCTGGTCAACTGGGATCCGGTGCTCAAGACCGCCATTTCCGACCTGGAAGTGGAGAGCGTGGAAGAAGACGGCTTCATGTGGTCGATCGCCTACGCGCTGGAAGACGGCGCCAGCTACGAGCACGTCGAAGTGGATGCCGACGGCAACGAGACCCTGCGCGAGACCCGCAACTATCTGGTCGTGGCCACCACCCGCCCGGAAACCCTGCTCGGCGACACCGCAGTGATGGTGCACCCGGAAGACAGCCGCTACGCACACCTGATCGGCAAGCGCGTGACCCTGCCGCTGACCGGCCGCAGCGTGCCGGTGATCGGCGACGAGTATGTGGACAAGGCCTTCGGCACCGGCGTGGTCAAGGTGACCCCGGC
This sequence comes from Stenotrophomonas pictorum JCM 9942, assembly GCF_001310775.1. Classification (GTDB taxonomy): domain Bacteria; phylum Pseudomonadota; class Gammaproteobacteria; order Xanthomonadales; family Xanthomonadaceae; genus Stenotrophomonas; species Stenotrophomonas pictorum. Next base: position 2,767 of record NZ_BAZI01000077.1, on the reverse strand, counting down.
GCACGACTTCAACGATTACCAGGTGGGCGTACGTCACAGCCTGCCGATGATCAACCTGTTCACCCCCACCGCCACGCTCAACGACAACGCTCCGGAAAAATACCGCGGGCTGGACCGTTACGACGCGCGCAAGCTGATCCTGGCCGAGCTGGAAGACCTCGGCATCCTGGTCGAGACCAAGGCGCACAGGCTGCAGGTGCCGCGTGGCGATCGCACCGGCCAGGTGATCGAGCCCTATCTGACCGACCAGTGGTTCGTGAAGATGGACGGGCTGGCCAAGCGCGGCCTGGAACTGGTCGAGAACGGCAGCATCAAATTCGTGCCGGGCAACTGGATCAACACCTACCGCCACTGGATGGAAAACATCCAGGACTGGTGCATCAGCCGCCAGCTGTGGTGGGGCCACCGCATCCCGGCGTGGTTCGACGAGGCCGGCAACTGCTACGTGGGTCGCAACGAGGCCGACGCCCGCGCCAAGGCCGGCCTGGGCGCCGACGTGGTGCTGACCCAGGACAGCGACGTGCTGGAGACCTGGTTCTCCTCGCAGCTGTGGCCGTTCTCCACGCTGGGCTGGCCGAATGAAGCGGCCATGGCGCAGCGCGGTTTCGAGCGCTACCTGCCGTCGAACGTGCTGGTCACCGGCTTTGACATCATCTTCTTCTGGGTGGCGCGCATGATCATGGCCACCGACAGCTTCACCGGGCAGATCCCGTTCAAGGACGTCTACATCACCGGCCTGATCCGCGATGCGCAGGGCCAGAAGATGTCCAAGTCCAAGGGCAATGTGCTCGACCCGCTGGACATCATCGACGGCATCACCATCGACGACCTGGTCGCCAAGCGCACCCACGGCCTGATGCAGCCGAAGATGGCCGAGAAGATCGAGAAAGCCACCCGCAAGGAATTCCCGGACGGCATCATTGCCCACGGTGCCGACGCGCTGCGCTTCACCATCGCCGCGCTGGCCACCCACGGCCGCGACATCAAGTTCGACATGGGCCGTGCCGAGGGCTACAAGAACTTCTGCAACAAGCTGTGGAACGCCAGCCGCTTCACCCTGATGAACACTGAAGGTGCGAGCTTCAGCGGCGCACCGCAGCCGCGCACCGATGCCGAGCGCTGGATCCTGGCGCGTCTGGCCAAGGTCGCGGCCGAAGCGCAGCAGCACTTCGCCGACTACCGCTTCGACCTGCTGGCGCAGGCGCTGTACGAGTTCGTCTGGAACGAGTTCTGCGACTGGTTCCTGGAGCTGACCAAGCCGGCGCTCAACGGCGTTGTGCAAGGAAGCACGAGTGCCGCTGAAGGCAGGACGCCGGGAGCGGCCGACAACGCCACCGACGCCGCCAGCACCCGCCACACCCTGCTGTACGTGCTGGAAGCCGTGCTGCGCCTGCTGCACCCGCTGACCCCGTTCGTCACCGAGCAGCTGTGGAAGCAGGTGGCGCCGCGCCTGGGCCTGGAAGTGGACACGCTGTCACTGCGCAGCTACCCGACCGCCGCCGAGTTCGCCGGCGACTACGCCCAGGCCGAAGCCGACGTGGAATGGTTCAAGACCATGGTCAGCGCGTTGCGCCGCGTGCGCAGCGAGCTGAACGTGCCGCCGTCCAAGCAGATCAAGCTGCTGCTGCAGGGCGGCACCACGGCCGACCGCAGCCGGGTGGAGCGTTTCACCGCCCAGCTGCGCTTCCTGCTCAAGCTCGAAACGGTCAGCTGGCTGGCCAACGATGAGCCTGCCCGCCGGTAGCCCCGGCGGTGGTCGGCGAGCTCAAGCTGCTGGTGCCGCTGGAAGGCCTGGTCGATCTGGACGCCGAGCGCGCGCGCCTGGACAAAGAGATCGCCCGCGTTTCGGCGGAGAAGGAGAAGAGCCAGACCAAGCTGTCCAAGTTCACCGACAAGGTGCCGGCGGCCGTGGTCGAACAGGAGCGCGTGCGCCTGGTCGACTGGGAAACCCAGCTGGCCGGCCTGCAGGAACAGCGCGCCAAGTTGTAAGCCCTGCAGCTCCGCTGACTGAAAACGCCGCCTGCGGGCGGCGTTCTCTTTACGCCTCGCCGCTGCCTGCGGCGGAATACCCAAACGAAATCGGCCATGTCGCCGGAGTGTTCTGCGCGGTCCTGTTCGCCGCCCTGCTGCATGTCCGCAGGAACGCCAGCATCAAACCCCGTGGCAATCAGCGCCGCCCTGCGCGAAACGGCGATCCTGTCCGCGCTGCTGCCCGTGGCCGGCGATCCGGCCTGATTCCGAAGGGATCCAGGCCACCTAGAGCGGCGGCATCGAACTGATGTCCTCGTCCACCAGTTCCATCGCCATCACTAGCGCGTCCTCGCGCCCGCTGGCGGCCGGGTAGTAGCGTGGGCGACGGCCGATCTCGTTGAACCCCTCGCTTTCATACAGCGCCAGAGCCGGGGCATTGGACGGCCGCACTTCCAGAAACACCCGGATGGCGCCGCGCACACGGGCCAGCTGCACCAACTCGCGCAACAGCCGGCGGCCGTAACCGCGCGACTGACACAACGGATCGACACACACATTGAGCACATGCGCCTCGTCGGCGGCCAGACTGAGCATCCCGTAGCCGACCATGTTGCCGCCGCTTTCAAGCACGCGGCCGGGATATCCGGCGCGCAGGCAGTCCAGGAAGATGCCGCGGGTCCACGGATACGGATAGGCGCGCAGCTCGATCTCCATCACCGCATCCAGATCGTCCTCCTGCAACGGACGCAGGACCGGCGCAGACGGCACGGCGGAGGCGCTCACTGCGGGCGCTTCC
>NZ_BAZI01000076.1 GCF_001310775.1 Stenotrophomonas pictorum JCM 9942 | reverse complement strand
CGCCGCAAGGCGTCTGCGGCGGCGGAACAGATCCCGGACGCAGCGCCGGAGTGACGTCCGCTGGGAGCTGCGGCAACCGGCAGACAGACGGCGCGGTGTCACGCGCCGTTGTCCTGGTGCCTCCGGCAATGACCGGGCATCAGGCCGCGGTATCGACCAGCACCAGCTCGGCATCTTCCAGCGCGCGCACCACGATCGTGTCCACGCCGCTGATCGCGGCGCCGTCGCGGGCCTCGATCAGCACGCCGTCGACTTCGACGTTGCCGGTGCTCGGCACCAGGTAGCCGTGACGGCTGGCATCGCTGAAACGGTATTCGGTGCTCTCCCCGGCCTTGAGCGTGGCGCCGGACACCCGCGCGTTGGCCCGGATCGGCAGCGCCTCGTCATCGCCGGGCAGGCCGCTGGCCAGCGCCACGAAACGGCCGGAACGCTCACCGCGCGGGAACGGCTTCGCGCCCCAGGCCGGGGTACCGCCGCGCTGCTCCGGGAAGATCCAGATCTGGAAGATACGGGTGACGCCCGGCTCCTGGTTGTATTCGGCATGGCGGATGCCGCTGCCGGCACTCATCACCTGCACATCGCCGGCCACGGTGCGGCCGCGGTTGCCCTGGTCGTCCTGGTGGCTGATCGCGCCTTCGCGCACGTAGGTGATGATCTCCATGTCCGCATGCGGATGCGGCGGGAAGCCGGCGCCGGCGGCGATGGTGTCGTCGTTCCACACCCGCAATGCGCCCCAGTGCATGCGCGCCGGATCGTGGTAACCGGCAAACGAAAAATGGTGCTTGGCATCGAGCCAGCCGTGATTGGCTCCCCCAAGGCTGGCGAACGGGCGACGTTCAATCATGGCGTGCTCCTGTGGAACGATGGATGTGAGGGGTGCAGTCTAGGGCGCGGCGCGTCCGGCAAAAACGCGCCCGGCGGCAAAGGATCATTTCCCTTTGCGAGATGATGTGCCGGACCGGCGGGACGCCTCACCGGCGCCGGTAGTGCCGCCCGGCCCTGCCCGCTCTGGGATCCGCCCGCATGCGCCCGGCCCATGATCGCGACGAAACCTTGCTGCGCGAAGCCGCCGCCACTCGGCAGCGCGGCAGCGAAACCGTCGGTGGCCGGCGGTTCCCGACCGACCGGCGCCTGCACGTCATCACGCACCGGTTCAATGGGCAAACCGGGAAAACCGGGATTCCGCTGGCGGATATCCTCCGGCGGCGGCGGTGCTGGACCCGGCTGTTCAATGTGGTTCCGCTGCTGCCCCATTCGCTGGCAGTGGAAACCGGCGACGGTGCTGGGCACTGTTTTGTGCCTCAGGGCCGCAAACCCTGGGCCCGGGCGATCCAGGGCACTGCTGCAACGGCAGGCAGTTTGAACGGTGCGGCCACCAGCGCGAGGTGGTCACGCAAGCGTGGTGTTGCCGGCGCCGTCTGAGCGCTGCGCCGGTCTCAGCGCGGCGCGATCGCCGGATAGGCCAGCAGCAGCACCAGATCCGCCTCGCCGTGCTGCTGCAGTGCATGCGTGCTGCCGGCGCGGGTCAGCAGCGCGTGACCCGCGCCGACGTCATAGTGCGTGCCATCGAGCACATAGCGGCCACGGCCGCTGACGATGTAGTAGATCTCGTCCTTGTGCTGCGGATGCAGGCCGATGCCGGCGCCTTTGTGCAGCACCCGCTTGCGCAGCACGAACGGCAGATCGGCCACGTCGGCAAAGAACGAATAGGCGGTGGTCGGACCGGCGCCGCCGTGCGGACCGGGTTGTTCGCGGGCGATGTCCTGTTCACGGATCACCTGTGAGCCGTGCGGGTTCGTCACCTCGATCTTCGGTACTGCTGCAGGCGAGGACAAAGCCAGGGCGGTTGCAGCGCTGCGGGGCGCTGTCGCTGTCGCTGTCGGCGACGAGGTGACCGCACCGCAATCGATATCGCGCTTCAGCATGGCCTTCATTTCCGGCTGCAGCTCCACCCAGCCCCGCATCACCAGACAGGCCACCGCGGTGGCACCGGCCGCGCTGAAATGGGTGCCATCGGCCTTGCCCTGCTCGGGCACGAACATGAAGTACGGCTGCGCGCCCTGCTCGCCCAGCGCGCGGATCCAGGCCATCGAGCTGGCATTGAGATCGATCAGCGGCACATTCTGCTCGCGCGCCAGCCGCTGCATTGACCGGGTGTAAAGCCCATGGGTGTCCAGCAGCGCGCCGAAGTCGTACAGCAGCCGCGCGACCGGGGTTATCAGCACCGGCGTGGCGCCCTTCGCGCGCGCGGTTGCCACATAGCGCGACAGCAACGCCGGGTAGTCGGTATCCGGATCGGTGTACCGCGTGGGGTCCTCGAACTTGGCGTCGTTGTGGCCGAACTGGATCAGCAGCACGTCGCCGGGCCGCAGTTCCTTTTCAATGGCCTGCAGGCGCCCTTCATTGAGGAAGCTGCGCGTGCTGCGCCCGCCGATGGCATGGTTGCGTACCTGCCACTGCCCCGGGTCCAGCCAGCTCTGCAGCATCTGCCCCCAGCCGGCCTGCGGCGCGCGCTCCGGGCCGTACGTGGCGGCGGTGGAATCGGCGGCGATAAAGACCCGCTGCGCGGGAGGGGCGGCGCTGGCGAGGCCGGCCAGCGACAGCAGCGCAAGCAGCAAGGGGACGTGGCGTTTCATCGGCATGGGCTCCGGCGGTGGAAGGTGAAACAACAAGGGCGCCGTTGGGCGCCCTTGTCTGCCCTGCAAGGGCGATACAGCTGCGGGCCGGCTTACTTGCCCAGCACGCCCTTCACGTAGGCGACGATGTCCGCGTCCTGGGCGTTGTCGAAGAACGCCTTCTGGAAGCGCTCGCCACCGACGGCCTGCTTCACCAGCTCCGGGTCGATCGCCTTCAGGCCTTCGATGAAGTCCTTCGAAGCGCCCTGCTTGACCTGCGCCAGGATGCCGGCATTGGCCATCTGCGATTCGCGACGCTCGGCCGGGTAACCCTGGCCGCGCTCACCGGCGAACGCCTTCTCGAAGATGTAGCGGATGTTGATTTCCGCGCCCCAGCCGAAGCCCTTGGCGAACGGCAGCGACAGCGCGTTGCCGCTGTTGACCTGGGCGAACAGGAACGCGTCGGTCGGCTCGATGCAGTAGCCGCAGAACACGCCCGGCCATGCGTTGAGCGACATCAGCGCGCCCTGGCCGGTACCGCAACCGGCGACGACGAAGTCCACGGCCTTGGAATTCAGCAGCAGCGCCGCGCAAATGCCTAGGTGGATGTAGGTCAGGCGGTGGTCGTTGTCACCGTCCATGCCGACGTTGAACACGGTGTGGCCCTGCGCGGCAGCCACCGTGTTGAGCTGTTCCAGCACCACCGGGTTCTTGGCGGCCTGGCTGAACTCCTGCATCAATGCGATTTTCATTGCGGAACTCTCTATTCAGTACGGGATTGCATGAAGCGTGCACGGCGGCGGCCGGCACGCGGGAAACGGGAATCAGCGCGCCAGCCAGCCACCATCGACCGGGATGATCGCGCCATTGACGTAGTCCGAGGCGCTGGACGCCAGGAACACGGCGGTGCCGCCGAGGTCTTCCGGCTTGCCCCAGCGACCGGCCGGGATGCGATCCAGGATCGCCTTGTTGCGGTCTTCATCGGCGCGCAGCTGCGCGGTGTTGTCGGTGGCCATGTAGCCCGGGGCGATGGCGTTGATGGTCACGCCCTTGCCGGCCCATTCGTTGGCCAGCAGGCGGGTGATGCCGGCGATGCCGCTCTTGGAAGCGGTGTAGGACGGCACCCGCACGCCGCCCTGGAAGGACAGCATCGAGGCGATGTTGATGATCTTGCCGCTGCCCTGGGCGATGAAATGCTTGCCGGCGGCCTGCGACATGAAGAACGCAGACTTGATGTTGACGTTCATCACGTCATCCCAGTCCTTCTCGCTGAAGTCCACCGCGTCGGCGCGACGGATCAGGCCGGCGTTGTTGACCAGGATGTCCAGCCGGCCGAGGCCGGCGAGGGTTTCGGCCACCACCCGCTCGACCGGCTCGATGCTGATCAGGTTGGCCTCGATATTGAGGAAGCGCCGGCCCAGCGCACGCACCTTCTCGGCGGTTTCATCGGCCGGCACGATGCCCGCGCCGGCGATGTCGGCGCCGGCGGCGGCCAGTGCCAGCGCGATGCCCTGGCCCAGGCCGGTATTGGCGCCGGTGACCAGCGCGACCTTGCCTTCAAGACTGAATGGATTCGTCATGGTGTTCCTCTCCCTGAAGCGGTGGTTCGGGTTCGTGATGCCGGCGGGGTCGCCGGAGGGGGTGCGCCGGCATTGCAGCCGCCGGTGCGGGCGTAGGCCAGGGCCTGACGGTGAGGTTCCGGCCCGTTCGCGGCCATTCTAGCCAATTATGGAAACCGGTGTCATTTTGCAGCGCAAGATCACACAAATCCATTGAAAACAAACTGTTGGGGGTTTAGTCCTGCGGCGGCTGGCAGGAATCGCGCACGATCAGGTGCGGACGCACGCTGGCCATCGGCAGCGGGCTGTGGCCCTCGGGCTGGATCAGCATCGCGGCCGCTGTTCGCCCGGTGTCACGGGTATTGCGGCGCACCGAGGTCAGCGACGGCCACAGCCGCGAGGCCAGCGGGCTGTCGTCGTAGCCCACGATCGACAGTTCCCGGGGAATGCTGATGCCGGCGCGCATGGCCACCTTGTACACGCCGGCGGCCATTTCATCGTTTCCAGTGAAGATCGCGGTCGGTCGCTGTTTGCCCAGCAACAGCTTCTCGGCCGCGGCCACACCCGATTCGAAGGTGTAGCCGGCCTCGATGATGCGCGCCGGCGGCAGTTCGATGCCGCGGTTGTGCAGGGCCTCGATGAAGCCGGCGGTGCGTTCATGCGCCGAGCGGTAGGCGGTCGGGCCGGTGATCAGCGCGATGTCGCGATGGCCCAGCGAGAGCAGGTAGTCGGCCGCTTCGGCCGCGCCATCGCGGTCGTGGGTGATCACCATCTGCGAGGTGTCATCCAGCGGCAGTGCGGCGATGCGGGTGAAGCGGCAGCCGATCTCCTCGAGCATGTCCGCCAGCGCCTGGTCTTCGGAGGCACGCGGGACCAGGATCACCCCATGCAGCTTCTGCTGCTGCACGAAACGCTTCACGCCTTCGATATAGCCGGGACTGCGCGTATCGCACGGATGCACCACCAGCTCGAAGCTGGAGCCGCGCAGCGCGTCCAGCGCACCGTTCTGCATGTCCACCACGTACTGCGCGGTGGGGTTGTCATAGACCATGCCGATCAGGAACGAGCGCCGGAACGCCAGCCCTCGGGCCAGCGGATCGGGCGCGTAGCCGACCTCGCGCATCAGCGCCTCGACCTTGTCGCGGGTGTCTTTGCGCACCAGCGGCGAGTTGTTGATGATCCGGGACACCGTCTTTTTGGAAACCCCGGACAGCCGCGCGATGTCATTGATCGTGGCGGGTCGTCCTACCGGGCGGGAGGTGGGGTCGGTGTCGGCTTTCTTGCGCAAGGCGATGTCCTTGAAACCGTTCAATACAGGCATTCTAGCGATCCGCGTTCAATCAAGAGCGCGGTAGCGGAACTGGCGGAAGTGCACCTTGCCGTCCCCCGCGGCGTAGATCGCCGGCTTCAGGGCAAGGAAGCCACCGGAGACATTGTGATGGTAGCCGGAGACTTCCATCTGAACGGGATACTTTTCCCAGTTCGTACCGTCGCGGGAACTGTGCACGGTGAGGATATGGCGGTTGTTGGTGACCCGCAGCCACAGCTTGCCGCCGGTGGCACTGGGCCGGGGCCGGGTGGGGCGCTCATCGCCGTAGCGGTGCAGGATGAAATCCTCGCCGTTGCTGCCGACCCCGGCATACAGGCGGTCGCTGTAGAACAGCAGCGCGCCGCCGAAGGCGCCCGGTTCGATCTCCATTTCCACCTCGAACTGGTAGGCCACATCCCCGGCGATGGCGGTCAGCGGCGAGGCATCGCGCGGGGTGCGGCCCTTGCCCTGCAGGGTCAGGCCGTCCTTGCCGAAGCCCAGCCGCTGGTACTCGTCCTGCGCCGGGTTGAAGAACGACCACTGCGCGCCGAGCGTGTCGCCGCGGAAGTCGTCCGACAGCGCCATGCCATGCGCCTGCGACTGGCCGGCCGGCTTGGCCAGCGGACGGGCCAGATCGCCGCCCTTGGCCACGAACCAGCCGTCCTTTGTCCATTCGATAGGCTCCAGCAGCATCTGCCGGCCCAGCGTCCAGTAACCGTTCTCGTAGCCGTGATAGACCATCCAGTCGCGGCCGTCCGTGCCTTCGACAATCGTGGCGTGGCCGCGCGACCACCACGGCTCGGCGCGGCTGACGGTGCGCGTGATCGGATTGTGCGGCGAGTTCTCCCACGGCCCGTGGATCGAACGCGAACGCGCGGTGATCACCATGTGCCCGGTCGGCGGGCCGGCGGTGCCGCCCACCGCGGTGGTCATGTAGTACCAGCCGGCGCGGAAGCTGATCTTCGGGCCTTCCTGGGCGTAGGCTTCCACGTCCCAGCTTTGCGGATAACGCCAGCCGTCATAGACGTGCTTCGGTTGCCCGACCACGCTCAGGCCGTCGTCGGCCAGCTGCACGTAATCACCGCCGGACAGGAACAGGTAGCGCTTGCCGTCTTCGCCCACCGCGTGGCCCGGGTCGATGTACTTGCCCAGGCCGATCTCGACCGGCTCGCTCCACGGGCCGCGGATGTCATCGGCCCACACCACCCAGTTGCTGCGCAGGTTGCCTTCGGTGCCGCCCACGCGCGCCGGGAAATAGATGAAGTAACGGCCCTGGTGCTTGACGATGTCCGGCGCCCAGATCGAGCCGACATTCGTGCGGATCGCATGGCCCAGCGGCTGCCAGTTCACCAGATCGCGCGAGTGCCAGATCGGCAGGCCGGGATAGGCATCGAACGAGGACAGGGTGAGGTAGTAGTCGTCACCATCCTTGAGCACCGACGGATCGGGACGGTCGCCGGCCAGTACCGGATTGAGGAAACTGCCATTGCCCAGATCGGCCTGGCGCTGGTGTTCGATGCCGCGCTTCCAGGGGGAGGGCGCCTCCTGGGCCAGCGCCGGGGCGGCGGCCAGCAGGCAACCGAGGGCCAGCGCGGCCAGGCTACGGGTCACGTTCATTCTCTTCTCCACAGGCAGGGGGCCGGGGCCCCGATCATCAGACAGCCGGAACGGTGCGCCCGCAGGCACGCCCGCCCCGTCGTTGCATCAGCTGCGCAGCAGCGCCGGCAGCCACAGCGACATGCCGGGGAACAGCGTCACCACCAGCAGCACCGCCAGCCCGGCCAGCCAGAACGGCCAGATGGTCTTCATGCTTTCACCGACGCTGATCTTGCCGATCGCGGTGCCGATGAACAGCACCGAGCCCACCGGCGGCGTGACCAGCCCCAGGCCACCGGTCAGCACCAGCACCAGGCCGAAGTGGATCGGATCGATGCCATAGGCCTTGGCCACCGGCAGGAAGATCGGCGTGCAGATCAGGATCAGCGGCGCCAGGTCCATGAAGGTGCCCAGCAGCAGCAGCATCACCACGATCATCAGCAGTACCGCGTACTTGCTGTGGGCGAAGGACTGCAGGAACTCCACCGCGGCGGCCGGCACCTGCAGGTAGGCCAGCAACCAGCCGAACACGGCGGCGGTGGCGATCACGAACAGGATCACACCGGTACTGCGTGCGGCATGCACCACCGTTTCCATGAACTCCTTGATGCGCAGCTGGCGGTACAGCACGGCGGTGACCAGCAGCGCGTAGACCACCGCGATCGCCGCCGATTCGACTGCGGTGAAGATGCCGGCGCGGATGCCGAAGAAGATCAGCCCCACCAGCCCCAGGCCGGGCAGGGCGGCGATCAGGCGGGTGAACACCGCACGCATGCCCGGGAACGGCTCCACGCCGTAGCCGCGGCTGCGCGCCACCGCATAGCCGGTGACCATCAGCACCACGGTCATCAGCAGCGCCGGCACGATGCCGGCCGCGAACAGGTCGGCGATGGACAGGCCGCCGCCGGCCGCGGCCGAGAACAGGATCAGGTTGTGCGAGGGCGGCACCAGCAGCGCCACCAGCGCCGCAGTGATGCTGACGTTGACCGCGAAGTCGCGGTCGTAACCGCGCTTGACCATCTGCGGGATCATCGTGCCGCCGACCGCCGAGACATCGGCGATGGCCGAACCGGAGACACCGCCGAAGAACAGCGAGGACAGGATCGAGACCTGGCCCAGGCCGCCGCGCAGGCGCCCGACCAGCGAGGAGGCCAGCGCGATCAGGCGCTCGGAGATACCGCCGCGCATCATGATTTCACCGGCGAAGATGAACAGCGGAATGGCGATCAGCGAGGCCGAACCGGTACCGGCGGAGATCTGCTGCACCAGCACGATGCTGGGCAGGTCCAGGTACAGCAGGGTGGCCAGCGAGGCCGCGGCCAGCGCATAGGCCACCGGCACGCCGATCAGCAACAGCACGCCGAACACGGCAAACAGGATTGCGATACCCATGGTTCAGCGGTCTCCTTCAACAGCGGCGGCGGCCATGGCCACGTCCACGCGCAGCGACAGCAGCAGGCGGTTGAGCGCGAACACCGCCATCAGCGCCCCGCCGAGGCTCAGCGGCAGGTAGTTCACGCTCTGCGGCAACGCGGCGCCAGCAGTCTTGATGTGCAGGCCGTCGCTCCACAGCAGCCAGCCCCAGACGGCGATGAAACCGCCGATGGTGGCGATGATCAGCGGCACCAGCGCCTCGACCAGGCGCCGGAACAGCGGGTTCATGTGCTCGGCCAGCAGGTAGAAACCGAAGTGGCGGTTGGTGTGCACGCCGGCGGCGGCGCCCATGCTCATCGTCGTGCTCAGCAGCAGCAGCGTCACCGGCTCGGTCCAGCTGGGCGAATCGTTGATCACGTAGCGGGCGAACACCTGCCAGCCCTGCACCACGACCAGCCCGAGCAGGGCGAGCACGGCGATATGGATGACCACCGTGGCCAACTGCTCGAGCAGCTTCTGCGGGCCGGTCAGGATCGGAGTTGCGTTGGAATCGGACATCAGGACGGACCTCAGGCGAAATCGCGGATGCGGCGGTGGAGGGCGGCGATCTCCGGCTGCTGCAGGTACTGCCGCAGCAACGGCGCGGCCGCCGCACGGAAGGCCGCCATATCCACCGCGTTGGTCTCCACTCCAGCCGCCAGCACCGCCTGCCGCGCCTTGTCCTCGGAGGCGTCCCAGGCGCTGCGCATCTGCTGCACCGACTGCCGCGCCAGCTCCAGCAGCAGGCCACGGTCGGCCGGGCTCAGCGCCTCCAGGCTGCGGCGCGACATCAGCAGGATGTCCGGCGCGTAGGAGTGCTCGCTCTGCGACCAGTAGCGGGCCGCCTCGAAATGGCGGCTGGAATGGAAGCTGCGCATGTTGTTCTCGGCGCCGTCGATCATGTGCGTCTCCATGCCGGAGAACGTGTCGCCCAGCGACATCGGCGTCGGGTTGGCGCCGAACAGGCGCATCAGCTGCAGGAAGATGTCCGAGCTGGCCACCCGCAGCTTCAGCCCGTGCAGCTGCCTGGGCTCCACGATCGGATGCTTGGTGTTGTAGAAGGAGCGCGCGCCGCAGTCGTAGATCGCCAGCCCGACCAGATCGCGGCTCTCGAAGCCGCGCAGCACGTCCTCGGCGATGCCGCTGTCCAGCGCGTGGCGCATGTGCGCGACCGAGTCGAACACGTACGGCAGGCACAGCGCGCGGGTCAGCGGGAAAGCGTTGTTGAGCGCGCCCGAATACACCCGGGTGATGTCGATCGCGCCGAACCGGGCCATGTCGATGGCCTCGGACTCGCGGCCGAGCTGGCCGGAGTGGTACTGGTTCAGGCGCAGCCGGCCGCCGGTATGCAGTTCGAGCTGCTGGCCGATCCATTTGACCGCGGTGACCGTGGGGTAGTCGGCCACATGCACGTCGGTGGCGGTCAACAGCTGGCCGCCACGGCCGGCATTGCCGCCGCCGGC
>NZ_BAZI01000075.1 GCF_001310775.1 Stenotrophomonas pictorum JCM 9942 | reverse complement strand
CCGCCGTCTGAAAACCACGGCCGCCGGCCTCACGCTGGCGGCCGTGGGCGTTTCAGGCCCGCCTCAGCCCAACACCAGCGCGCGGGTTTCCTCCAGCCAGCGGGTGGCAAAGGCCGGGCTCTTGGCCTTGCCCAACGCACCGGCCAGTTCCGGCCACAGCTGCTCCAGTGCGACCGCGGTCTTGCTGCGCTCGATCTTCAACTGGATCAGATAGCCTTTCAGCCCCAAGTGCTTGCGCACCGATTCGGCCATCCAGTCGCGCAGCTGCTGGTAGCGCAACGGATCATCGCCCAGCTGCGTGGTCACCGGCAGCGCCGGTTTGATCTCGGCACTGCCGCCCACCGCTTCGATCAGTTCCAGCGACGCCAGTTGCACCAGAACATCCCCGGGTGCACGCAGGCCCTGCGCCATCTGCGACAGTTCATGCTCATCGCGCTGGCCATCGACCAGCAGCAGCACCGAGCGCAACGCCGGCGCCAGACGCAGCCCACGGTCTTCGATCTCACGACGGCCAGCGGCCGTCTTGGCATAGATGAATGCCATTCCCCCTCCCACGGTTCATACATCGCAAACACGGCGCACACCGCGCAACCCGGAGCCCCCGCCCCGGATCACCTCACCTGCATGCGTACCGCCCCCTTGCGATCACTGCCGTTGCGGCCCCTCGGCCCGGCGGCGCTATATCCCCAGCGCGCGACGGATTTCCTCCAGCGCGCCCGGATCATCCAGTGTGGACAGATCCCCCGGGTCGCGCCGTTCAGCCAGGGCCTGCAGCGAACGCCGAAGCAGCTTACCCGAACGCGTCTTGGGAAGTGAATGGACGATATGGACCTGCGCCGGCCGCGCCACCGCCCCCAGCGAGGTGGTCACCGCCTGCAGCATTTCCGCTGCCAGCCGCGGCACCTCGTCCTCGGCCGCGGCCTGTTTGAGGGTGACGAACACCAGCGGCACCTGCCCCTTCAGCTCGTCATGGACGCCGATCACCGCCGCCTCGGCCACCCGCGGGTGGCTGGCGATGGCCTCCTCGATCTCGCGCGTGCCCAGCCGGTGGCCGGCGACATTGATCACATCGTCGGTGCGGCCGAGGATGAAGGTGTAGCCGTCCGCGTCGCGGATCGCCCAGTCCAGCGAGCTGTACAGCAGCTCGTTGAAGTGGCTGAAGTAGCTCTTGAGGAAGCGTTCGTCGTCGTTCCAGACCGTGCTCATGCAGCCCGGCGGCAGCGGCGGCTGGATCACCAGCACGCCCTTCTGCCCGGCCGGCACTTCGGCACCGCTCTGCTCGTCGATGATCTTCATCCGGTAGCCGAGGTTGGGGAAACCGGGCGAACCGAACCTCACCGGTTTCATCTCCAGGCCCGGCAGCAGGGTCAAGGCCGGCCAGCCGGTCTCGGTCTGCCAGTAGTTGTCGATCACCGGTTTGCGCAGCGCGCCGCTGATCCACTGCGCGGTGGGTTCATCCAGCGGCTCGCCGGCCAGGAACAGGTATTTCAGCTCGGACAGGTCGTGACGGTCGATGAAGTCCACGTCATGCTTCTTCAGCACCCGGATCGCGGTGGGGGAGGAGAACATCGTGCGCACTCCGTACTGCTCGCACAGCGCCCACCAGATGCCGGCGTCCGGTGTGGTCGGCAGCCCCTCGTACAGCAGTGAGGTGCAGCCACCGATCAACGGGCCGTAGACGTTGTAGGAATGTCCCACCGCCCAGCCGACATCGGAGGTGGAAAACATCACCTGCCCCGGCGCGCAGTCGAACACCGTGCGCATGGACTGCGCCATCGCCACCGCGTAGCCACCGACATCGCGCTGCACGCCTTTCGGCTTGCCGGTGGTGCCGGAGGTATAGAGCAGATAGCTGGGCTCGTTGGATTCCAGCCACACCACCGGCACTTCCGCATCACCGACCTGCGCGCGAAGCGCGGCATAGTCTTCATCGCGGCCGGCGATGCGCGGCTGGGCCGCATCCAGCCCGCGCGAAACGATCAGCACTTTCGGCGGCGGTGACTGGGCTTCGGCGCAGGCCGCATCGACCATCGGCTTGTAGGGAATGACCTTGCCACCGCGCATGCCGGCATCAGCGGTGATCAGCAGCTTGGGCGTGGCGTCGTCGATCCGCAGCGCCAGGTTGTGCGCGGCAAAACCACCAAACACCACCGAATGCACCGCGCCGATGCGCGCGCAGGCCAGCATCGCGAACACCGCCTCGGCCATGTTCGGCATATAGATGACCACGCGGTCGCCACGAACCACACCGAGCGTCTGCAGCACCGCGGCGAAGGCATTCACCTCGCGATGCAACTCGCGGTAGGTGATCTCGCGGGTGACATCGGTTTCGGTCGAGATGGCGACCAGTGCGAGCTGATCGCCGCGCGCGGGCAGATGCCGGTCCACCGCGTTGTAGCAGAGGTTGGTTTCCCCACCGACAAACCAGCGCCGGAACGGCGGGTTGGAATAGTCCAGGATCTGCTGCGGCGGGCGATGCCAATGGATCGCCTTGGCCTCTTCGGCCCAGAAGCTCTCCGGTTCTTCGATGGAACGGCGGTAGATCTGCTCGTACTGCACGACATCCTCCGGCACCTGCGCGTTTGATCCGAGCATAGTCCGCGCCCGTGCCCCGCTCCTTCCGACATTGGTCGTAGGAGACCTGCCAGACACGGCAGGTGCGGCCCCAGTCAAAGCCGTCGCACCGTCCCCGACGCGGGCGACAGCGGCTTTCCGGCATGACCCGATCCTGCAACCACACTGCCCCTGTCTTTTCCGCGCTGCCGTTGCCGGCAATGCCAGCCCGCTTGCACGGCTTGCGGCTCGCAAGCGACGTCACTGAGCACCGGTCACCGCGCCAGCGCCGTGCGCGTGACACCGGCGTGACCGATGAGATGGGCCCCGGAAGCGGCGCCAGGATATGCCCAGCAGTTACGAGCGCAGCGCCATTGACACCGGGCCCCACACTCGCCGACGCTGCCGGCCTCGCTGTTCGTTGCCGTGCCCATGATCCGACCTGCGTTGATGCTCGCGATGTTGATGCTGCTTCCCCACGTCGCGTCCGCCGCGCCGGCAACCGCCAGCTCACCAGCCGAGCTGCCGCCACCGCCGGCATGGCTGGCCGTTGTGGAGGCCGACTATTCCCGCCACCACGTCGATGGTCTGTCCTCGCGCATCTTCACTGCGGAGCACTGGTGGGAAATCGCCACCCCGCTGCTGACGACGGAGGCCGGTTTCGAAATCGAGCCGATCGGCTACAGCGCCGAGGGCCGCCCGTTGCGCCATGTGCACTGGGGAGACGGCCCGACCCGCGTCCTGCTCTGGTCGCAGATGCATGGTGATGAAAGCACCGCCAGCATGGCGCTGGCCGATCTGTTCCGTTTTCTCGGCCAATCCCCGGCGCATCCGCTGGCAGATCGCCTGCGCCGGCAGCTGAGCCTGCACGTCGTGCCGATCCTCAATCCTGATGGCGCGGCCCGCTTCCAGCGCCGCAACGCGCAGGGCATCGACATCAATCGCGATGCCGCCGCGCTGGCCTCGCCGGAAGCCCGCGCGCTGAAGATGCTCCGTGATCGCCTGCAGCCGGCCTTCGGCTTCAACCTGCATGACCAGCGTCCCGGCTACCGCGTGGGCGACTCCGCACGTGGCACCGCGATCGCCCTGCTCGCGCCGCCGTTCAACGAACAGCGGGAAGTCAATGACGTGCGCGGACGCGCGATCGGTGTCTCGGCGCTGATCCGCGCCGCACTGGAACCGCGCATCGGCGGCCATATCGCCCGCTGGGACGACGAGTTCAACCCGCGCGCGTTCGGTGATCTGATGACGTACTGGGGCACCAGCACCGTGCTGATCGAATCCGGCGGCATCGAAGGCGATCCGCAGAAGCAGAAGCTGCGCAAACTGAACTTCCTCGCCCTGCTGGTGGCGCTGGATGCCATCGCCAGCGGCGACTACGCCAGCGCGCCTCACGCCCTGTACACCGGGCTGCCGGAGAACGGCGACGTGTGGCCCGATCTGCTGATTCGCGGCGCCACCCTCGCCAGCCCGGGCGTGGCACCGGCACGCGCCGACATCCTGGTGGAGTTCGAGCATGCCCTCAGCGGCGAAGGGGGCCGCATCACCGATATCGGCGATCTGGGCGCACGCTCTGCCCGCACGGTGATCGATGCGCGTGACCTCTACCTCACTCCCGTCCCGGGCAGCCGCCTGGTACACAACGCCCCGGCCCGATTCGCCCTGAGCCGGGACCCGGAAGGTCTCCAGGTGGTCTGGTCACTGCTGGACGATCTGGACACCACCCAACCGATGCCGGAAAACGCCGGGCGGCATTGAGCCGGCGCCAGCACCCGCAACTCAGAACGGCGCCGGTGACAGGAAGCGCAGCGGTTGTCCGGATTCGGGATGCACGAAAGCCAGCGCGCAGGCATGCAGCGCAACCCGCTCGGCCGGAGCCGCGCCGTAGAACACATCGCCGACGATCGGATGGCCGAGGCTGGCCATATGCACCCGCAACTGGTGGCTGCGGCCGGTCACCGGTTCCAGCGCCACCCGCGTACGCTGCGCGACGGCATCGCGCCCGATCACCCGCCAGCGCGTCAGCGCCGGTTTGCCAACCTCGAAATCGACGATCTGCCGCGGCCGGTTCGGCCAATCGCAGATCAGGGGCAGGGCCACCTCGCCGGCCTCGCCAGCCACCTCCCCTTCCAGCAGCGCCTCATAGCACTTTTCGACCTGGCGCCGCTCGAACAGTCCCGACAGCGCCGCCTGCATCGGCTTGCCGCGCGCATACAGCATCAGCCCGGACGTCACCTGGTCGAGCCGGTGCACGGTCAGGGCCTCCGGATACACCTGCTGCAGCCAGGCGATCACGCAATCCTGGCTCTCCGGCAGGCGCCCGGGCACGGACAACAGCCCGGCCGGCTTTTCCGCCACCAGCAGCTGCGCGTCCAGGTGATGCACGCTGATATCAGGGCTCATGACAACTCACATGCGAGCAACGCAACAGCGTCGCTTCGAACCGGAAAAACAATAAAAAACGGGGAAGCCCAAGCTTCCCCGTCGGTCACACCATCACACGTGTGGATTTACAGCAGGTCGGCAACGCCGGCGCGCTCTTCTTCCAGTTCGTTCAGGGTGATGTCGATGTACTTCTGCGAGAAGTCATCGATCGGCAGATCCTTGATGATGGTGTACTCGCCGTTCTCGGTGGTTACCGGGAAGCCGAACACGACGCCTTCCGGGATTCCGTAGGAGCCGTCGGACGGCACGCCCATGGTCACCCACTTACCGTTGCTGCCCAGCACCCAGTCATGGACGTGGTCGATGGCGGCATTGGCGGCCGACGCGGCCGAGGACAGGCCACGGGCGGCGATGATCGCCGCGCCACGCTTGCCGACGGTCGGGATGAAGGTATTGGCGTTCCATTCCTGGTCGTTGATCAGCTCGGCAACCTTGGCGCCGCCGGTGGTGGCGAAGCGGTAGTCCGGGTACATGGTCGGGCTGTGATTGCCCCACACGGTGAACTTCTCGAAGCTGTCCACGGTCTTGCCGGTCTTGGCGGCCAGCTGGCTCAGCGCACGGTTGTGGTCCAGGCGCAGCATGGCGGTGAAGTTCTTCGGGTTCAGGTCCGGGGCCGACTTCATGGCGATGTAGGCATTGGTGTTGGCCGGGTTGCCGACCACCAGCACCTTCACGTCACGCTTGGCGACGGCGTTCAGGGCCTTGCCCTGCACGGTGAAGATCTTGGCGTTTTCCAGCAGCAGGTCCTTGCGCTCCATGCCCGGACCGCGCGGACGCGCGCCGACCAGCAGGGCGACGTCCACATCCTTGAAGGCCACCAGCGGATCGGCGGTGGTCACCACGCCGGCCAGCAACGGGAACGCGCAGTCTTCCAGCTCCATGACCACGCCCTGCAGGGCGGCCTGGGCCTTTTCGTTGTCGATTTCCAGCAGCTGCAGGATGACCGGCTGGTCCTTGCCCAGCATTTCGCCGGAGGCGATGCGGAACAGCAGGGCGTAACCGATATTGCCGGCGGCGCCGGTGACGGCAACACGTACAGGAGTCTTCATGGGGGATTTCCTCTGCTTGATAAAGCGTGTGGGGTGAGAGTCTGCGCAGGTCGCCGTGCCGGGCACGGCGGCCGGATCAAAAACGGCCACCGGATGAAGGGTGGCCGTCGAAAGGAATCAGGCGGCGAGGATCTTGTTCCACTCGGCCACGCGGTCGGCCTTGGCGGCCAGCACCGCCTCGGCGTCGCCCTCGAGGGTGATCTTGTTGATCACGTCGCCCATGGCCACGCTGTCGACCACATCCATGCCTTCGAGCACCTTGCCGAACACGGTGTGCTTGCCATCGAGCCAATCGGTCTTGATGTGGGTGATGAAGAACTGGCTGCCGTTGGTCGACGGGCCGGCATTGGCCATGGACAGCACGCCGCGATCATGGCGCACGCCGTTCTTGGTCTCGTCCTCGAACCGGTAGCCCGGGCCGCCGCGGCCGGAGCCTTCCGGGCAGCCGCCCTGGATCATGAAATCGGCGATCACGCGGTGGAAGATCAGGCCGTCGTAGAAGCCATGCTTGACCAGGTTGACGAAGTTGGCCACGGTCAGCGGGGCCTTGTCGGCGAACAGCTCGACCTTGATGGGGCCGCGGGAGGTGTCGAAATGGGCGATCAGGGACATGGGAATCCTTGTGGGAGAAGACATTTTCGCTAGCCCCATAGGATACACCCGCCCCCGCACCCGGCGCTGCCCCTGCGGCCCTCACCTCTGCCGATGCCAGCTGAACCCCCGGTCCGGTCGATTTCACAGGTACTTTTCGCGATGGGGCCACATACCGGTATAATGTTGAACTCTTTTCCCCAATTCACGGCGCCGGCTGGCCGTCTTTCGCATGTCTATCGAAAATCTTCGCAACATCGCCATCGTCGCTCACGTGGACCATGGCAAGACCACCCTGGTTGACTGCCTGCTCAAGAACTCCGACACGCTGTCCGAGCGCACGGTGCTCGCCGAGCGCGTGATGGACAGCAACGACCAGGAAAAGGAACGCGGCATCACCATCCTGGCCAAGAACACGGCCATCAAGTGGAACGGCAACCGCATCAACATCGTCGACACCCCCGGACACGCCGACTTCGGCGGCGAAGTGGAGCGCGTGCTGTCGATGGTCGACTCGGTGCTGATCCTGGTCGACGCGATGGACGGCCCGATGCCGCAGACCCGTTTCGTCACCCAGAAGGCCTTCGCGATGGGCTTCAAGCCGATCGTCGTGGTCAACAAGGTCGACCGCCCGGGCGCGCGTCCGGAGTGGGTGATCGACCAGGTGTTCGACCTGTTCGACAAGCTCGGCGCCACCAATGAGCAGCTGGACTTCCCGATCGTCTACGCCTCGGGCCTGAACGGCTACGCCGGCCTGGAAGACACCGTGCGTTCGGGCGACATGACCCCGCTGTTCGAAGCGATCATGAAGTACGTGCCGGTGCCGGACGTGGATCCGGAAGGCCCGTTCCAGATGCGCATCAGCCAGCTGGACTACAACAATTTCGTCGGCGTGATCGGCATCGGCCGCATCCAGCGCGGCAAGCTGAAGAAGAACATGCCGGTCACCGTGATCGACCGCGAAGGCAAGAAGCGCAACGGCAAGGTGCTGCAGGTGCTGGGCTTCATGGGCCTAGAGCGGGTGGAAGTCGAAGAGGCCGAGGCCGGTGACATCGTCGCCATCTCCGGCATCCAGGAACTGACCATCTCCGACACCATCTGCCATCCGGATGCCCCGGAAGCGCTGCCGGCACTGACCGTCGACGAGCCGACCATCTCCATGACCTTCCAGGTCAACAACTCGCCGTTCGCCGGCAACAAGGACCTGTCCGGCGGCAAGTTCCTGACCAGCCGCCAGCTGAAGGAGCGCCTGGAGCGCGAGACCGTGCACAACGTGGCACTGAAGGTCGAGCAGCTGGAAGATGCGGACAAGTTCCTGGTCTCCGGCCGTGGCGAGCTGCACCTGTCGGTGCTGATCGAAACCATGCGTCGTGAAGGCTACGAACTGGCCGTGTCGCGCCCGGAAGTGATCATCAAGGAAATCGACGGCCAGATGATGGAGCCGATCGAGCAGCTGGTCGTCGATATCGAAGAACAGCACCAGGGCGGCGTGATGGAGAAGCTGGGCATCCGCAAGGGCCTGCTGAAGAACATGGAAGCCGACGGCAAGGGCCGTGTGCGCCTTGACTACATGATTCCGGCCCGCGGCCTGATCGGCTTCCAGAACGAGTTCAAGACCCTGACCCAGGGTTCGGGCCTGCTGTTCCACGTGTTCGACCATTACGGTCCGAAGGAACAGGGCGCCATCGCCAAGCGCCAGAACGGCGTGATGATCGCCAACGCCCCGGGCGCCACCCCGGCCTACGCGCTGGGCCCGCTGGAAGAGCGCGGCAAGCTGTTCGCCGCCGAAGGCGACAACGTGTACGAAGGCCAGCTGATCGGCATCCACTCCAAGGACAACGATCTGACCGTCAACGCGATCAAGACCAAGCCGCTGACCAACATGCGCGCGTCGGGCAAGGATGACGCGATCAAGCTGACCCCGGCCATCAAGTACACGCTGGAGCAGGCACTGGACTTCATCGAGGACGACGAGCTGGTCGAAGTCACCCCGAAGGAAATCCGCCTGCGCAAGAAGTTCCTGACCGAAAGCGACCGCAAGAAGGCCTCGCGCGCCGGCTGATTGCATTGACCGGCACGCCGCCCTACAACCCGGATCCGCATGCGCATCCGGGCCTGGCAGCCATCGCGCTGCTGGAAGCGGGAAAGGCCCTTGCGGCCTTTCTCGCCGCGGCCGGCCTGGAAGTGTCCGGGCCCGCCCCGCTGCGCACCGTCATCAACACCGTGATCCTGCGCCTTGGCGGCGATCCCGAGCACGGGTCATTCTCTTCGCTGCTCGGCCAGATCACTCCCGATACCGTCCACCTCGCCGCCACCGTACTGGCCGCTTATGGCCTGCTGCGTGCCGTGGAAGCGTGGGGGCTGTGGCGCGCCCATGCGTGGGCCTCGTGGCTGGGCTGCATCTCCGCGGCGCTGTATCTGCCACTGGATCTGTACGCCATCGTCAAACACCCTGGCTGGGCGTCGTGGCTGCTGCTGGCAGTCAACGTATTGGTGGTCTGGGTGCTGGCACGGGATATCCGCAAGCGCCACCTCGACTGAGCGCGGCATTTGCAAAGCCCCCTGCCGGCTGGCTAGCCTGCGCAGATGGACACCCCCTCGCGCCGCTCCCAGCCCTTCCTGCTGACCGCCCTGACCCTGCTGCTGGGCAGCGCCTGCACACGCACGCCAGTACCCGCCGACGTCCCCGTGGCGCCATTCGCCTATGCCGAAGCCCGCATCGACGATCTGCAGGCGCAGATGGCCCGCGGTGAGCTGGACAGCGTCACCCTGACCGAAGCCTACCTGCAGCGGATCGCCAGCCTGGACCGCAGCGGCCCACGCCTGCGCTCGGTACTGCTGATCAACCCCGCCGCCCGCCGCGAGGCTGCCCAGCGCGATGCCGAGCGGCGCAGCGGCCGTATCCGCGGCCCCCTGCATGGCTTGCCGATCCTGCTCAAGGACAATATCGACGCCACGCCAATGGCCACCACCGCCGGCTCATTGGCGCTGCGCTCATTCCACCCCGACGAGGACGCCTTTGTGGTGCAGCGGCTGCGCGAGGCCGGCGCGGTGATCCTGGGCAAGACCAATCTCAGCGAATGGGCCAACTTCCGCTCCAGCAGCTCCACTTCCGGCTGGAGCGCGGTAGGCGGCCAGACGCGCAACCCCTACGCACTGAGCCACAATCCCTGCGGCTCCAGCGCCGGCAGCGCGGTGGCGGTGGCGGCCAACCTGGCCGTGGCGGCCGTGGGCACCGAAACCGACGGCAGCATCGCCCTGTCCGGCGGCAGTGAACGGGATCGTCGGACTCAAGCCGACCGTGGGACTGGTCAGCCGCGGCGGCA
>NZ_BAZI01000074.1 GCF_001310775.1 Stenotrophomonas pictorum JCM 9942 | reverse complement strand
CGCACCCGCCGCGCCGGACGCGAGCCCGAGGCGATCATCCGCGACCTGGGCGAGCTCAGCGAAGGCGCTCCCATCGTCCACGAGGACCACGGCGTGGGCCGCTACCGCGGCCTGATCGCGATGGATGTCGGCGGCATGCCCGGCGAATTCCTCGACATCGAGTACGCCAAGGGCGACCGCCTGTACGTGCCGGTCGCGCAGCTGCACCTGATCAGCCGCTACTCCGGCGCCTCGCCGGAAACCGCGCCACTGCATTCGCTCGGGGGCGAGCAGTGGGCCAAGGCCAAGCGCAAGGCCGCCGAGAAGGTGCGCGACGTCGCTGCCGAGCTGCTGGAAATCCAGGCCCGCCGCCAGGCGCGCGCCGGGCTGGCGCTGGATATCGACCGCGCGATGTACGAACCGTTCGCCGCCGGCTTCCCGTTCGAGGAAACCGCCGACCAGCAGGCCGCGATCGATGCGACCCTGCGCGACCTGCAATCGGCCCAGCCGATGGACCGCGTGGTCTGTGGCGATGTCGGCTTCGGCAAGACCGAAGTTGCCTTGCGCGCGGCCTTCGCCGCGGCCAGTGGCGGCAAGCAGGTGGCGGTGCTGGTGCCGACCACGCTGCTGGCCGAACAGCACTACCGCAACTTCCGCGACCGCTTTGCCGATTACCCACTGCGTGTGGAAGTGCTCTCGCGCTTCAAGAGCACCAAGGAGATCAAGGCCGAGCTGGACAAGGTCGCCGAGGGCACCATCGATGTGATCATCGGCACCCACCGGCTGCTGCAGCCGGATGTGAAGTTCAAGGATCTGGGGCTGGTCATCGTCGATGAAGAGCAGCGCTTTGGCGTGCGCCAGAAGGAAGCGCTGAAGGCCATGCGCGCCAACGTGCACCTGCTCACGCTCACCGCCACGCCGATTCCGCGCACGCTCAACATGGCCATGGCCGGGCTGCGCGACCTGTCGATCATCGCCACCCCGCCGCCGAACCGGCTGGCGGTCAAGACCTTCATCACCGCCTGGGACAACGCGCAGCTGCGCGAGGCGTTCCAGCGCGAGCTCGCGCGCGGCGGCCAGCTGTACTTCCTGCACAACGATGTGGAAAGCATGGGCCGGATGCAGCGCGAGCTGTCCGAGCTGGTGCCAGAGGCGCGCATCGGCGTCGCCCACGGCCAGATGCCCGAGCGCGAGCTGGAAAAGGTGATGCTGGATTTCCAGAAGCAGCGCTTCAACGTGCTGCTGGCCAGCACCATCATCGAATCGGGCATCGATATTCCCAATGCCAACACCATCATCATCAACCGTGCCGACAAGTTCGGCCTGGCCCAGCTGCACCAGTTGCGCGGCCGTGTCGGCCGCTCGCACCATCGCGCCTACGCCTACCTGGTAGTGCCGCCGGACAAGCGGGCGATCAGCGCCGATGCGCACAAGCGGCTGGAAGCGATCGCCTCGATGGATGAACTGGGCGCCGGTTTCACCCTGGCCACGCACGATCTTGAAATCCGCGGCGCCGGCGAGCTGCTCGGCGAGGACCAGAGCGGGCAGATGGCCGAGGTCGGTTTCAGCCTCTATACCGAGCTGCTGGAGCGCGCGGTACGGTCGATCAAGGCCGGCAAGCTGCCCGACCTGGATGCCGGCGAAGAAGTCCGCGGCGCCGAGGTGGAGCTGCATGTGCCGGCGCTGATCCCGGAAGACTACCTGCCGACGTGCATACCCGCCTGACCCTGTACAAGCGCATTTCCAGCGCCCGCGACAGCGCGGCGCTGCGCGAGCTGCAGGTGGAGATGATCGACCGCTTCGGGCTGCTGCCGGACCCGGTCAAACACCTGTTCGCCATTGCCGAACTCAAGCTGCAGGCCAACGCACTGGGCATCCGCAAGCTGGAACTGGGCCAGAACGGTGGCCGTATCGTGTTCGAAGCCAAGCCCGAGATCGATCCGATGGCGGTGATCCAGCTGATCCAGAAGCAGCCCAAGCTGTACCAGATGGAGGGCCCGGACAGATTGCGCATCAGGCATCCGCTGCCGGAAAGTGCCGACCGTTTCAACGCCGCACGCGCCCTGCTGACCACTCTGCGGCCGTGAAAGCCCTGATTAAGACAACCGATGAAGATTGCGTGAAAAGGCGGGCGTACCGACAATAGGCGCCCCCACTCTTACGCACGCGGCCGTCCCCCCCCGGCTCCGTACTGATGCCATCTATTTCCTCACCCGTGGGACTTTCCATCCCTCCGGAAGACAACTCATGCGCCATCGAGGTGCTGGCCGCCGCGCTGGATCAGCGCGACAGCTACACCGATATCCATTGTGACCGGGTTTCGCAGCTGGCCTTGGCGCTGGGCAAGCGCTGTGACCTGTCCGAGGACCGCCTAGGCCACCTGGTGCTGGCCGCTCGTTTCCACGATGTCGGCAAAATTGGCATCCGCGATGACGTGCTGCTGCATCCGGGCCGTCTGGACGAGGAAAAATGCCGGGCGATGCGCACCCATCCTGAACGCGGCGCGCGCCTGTTCCGCGCCACCGGGCGCGAGGATGCGGACCACGTAGCCCGCCTGATCCGCCACCACCACGAGGCCTTCGATGGCAGTGGCTACCCGGACGGCCTGAAAGGCGGCGATATCCCGCTGGAAGCGCGCATCCTCACCATCGCCGACGGCTACGATGCGATGACCTCGGCCCGTCCCTATCGCGGCCCCATGCCGCATTCGCGCGCCATGGGCATCCTCACCGAGGAACAGGGCCGGCTGATCGACCCGGACGTGTTCCACGAATTCACCCGGATCATCCAGGCCGGCGCACTGGAAGAAGTCTGACACCCGGTCACCGCGCCGCGATGGCCGTCGCCGCAGTGACATACAGAAGGCCCGGCACTGCCGGGCCTTCTGTTTTCCGCACACCGTGTGCGCCAGCCACCACATCCCCCCGCGATCCCGGTCGGTGCCGGCCATCGGCACACCGGCCACGCATCCGGGGGCGGCAGCCAAGGAAGGCAGTATCGAGAGCGCGCCGAGGGCACGGAAGTTGGCCCAAGCCTACGCGTCAGTGGTGAGCCGCACGCACACGTGGCTATCGGTAAACGGCGCCACATCGCGGCCCCGTTCGTGAAGATGGCTGGCGCCTGGCTAGGGCCACCAACGGCAACGTTCCACGCATGCGAGGAACGCCGGGCAAGGTCGCGCAGATGGCATTCACACGCAAATTTCCAGCCATCCTCGATGCCCGCTAACGTGATAACTGCGGAATGAAGTTTTGCGAAGGCCGGAGCCGCAGACTCTGCAGGACAGTGGCGGAGTCAAGCCGACCCGCGAAATGGCGTCGGCTCGAATGAACTGCCAGGGCTCACTTCCCGCATGCTGGCACGACTGCCGGTGCCGGACTGAGGTATGTAACCTCTCCCGCGCAAACCCTATAAGCAAATGAAGTGCTGGCAAGGCCGGAGTCCGGAATCGCCGCGGTATGCATGATCTCGCCTGAGGGGGCGATGAGTCTGATCAGTGCATTATCAACGCTGACAGCGTTGCCCGGCGTCGCAAGCTCAAGTGTGAAACCATCGGAAAGGCGAAGCCTGGCGGCCTGTCTGGATGGCAACTGCAAATCAAGGGTAACCGGCGCAGAATCATCAAACTGCAGAGTGCCAGTGAACTGAACGCGCTCTGGTATGCCAGCCGATGCCCCCAGCGAAACGCTGGTCAGAAACAGGAATACGGCTACAGTTTTCATCGTGCACCTCCAGGTTGTGGGATTGCTGCCCGTCAACCCTAACACCCACGTCACGCCGGCGGGCAGCGCGTGGCCGGCAACATGGCCAGCTCGTTCTGCCATGGTGTTGACGTGGCGATGAAGTTTCGGCTTGAACACATTCTCCGGCACGCCGGACGTTTCGCTAGTCCTGAATCAACTTGCCATTGCGGCCAATCTTTGCATTGCAAGACGCGCAGGACCAACCTCCAAGCATTGCCTCGCGACCATTCGCGGGTTTGCGAAAGCGCGGCAGCACCGCATCGCATTTGGGGCATGACTTGCGCGGCATGAGCAGGCCCAGCAGCAAGACCCCCAGTCCACCAGCCACGCCGCCAACAAGCATTGCTGAAGTCAAAATTTTCATGGCTCTCCTGCCACCTGACGCCTGAGTCAAGCCGCACCGTTCAGGGCATCGCATTGAATTAATGGAATGAACTGTCAGCTGGCCTGTACTAGCCCCAGCGCCATCGTGGCTTCTCGCCCTTAAGCCAGCAGATGAAAACAAGCACGAGAAGGACAGTCCATGTCATGCACATGAAGCCAACGATATTGCTGGCCGGAGGAAACAAGAAAAAAGCTGCAACGAGAAGTGCAACTGCGGCACAAAGAACCAGCCAACCTTGCCATTTGACGGGGAACCCCCAACCCCAGCCGTATTTTTTTGCGGGAAACCAGTAGTCATCCTTTTGCACGAATCCTCCAAATCCGGCTGGCGCCGGAGTTAATCCGCATTACGCAGCGGCGTCGGCTTGAATGAACGGTTAGGCCTTATACGCGGATGAACAGCGAGGGTGCGTATGCAGACCAGTACAAAGCAACAGTACCGATGAAGCTGAAAGCCAATGCAAAGCCGACATGACGAGCGGTAGGCCTCCATGTGGCAAGGCCGACAACAAGCAGGCAGAGTCCAGGCAAGGCCCACCACCATTTGATAGTGCGAAATACGAACTGCGAATAGCCTGATTGAGTGACGTTGAAGCTGCTCCAGGCTCCCGTGAATGCATCAGCAGCGCCGTGTTGTACGGCATAGATGAAGTAGCCTTAGGCCAGGGCCAGTAGCAACACAATGGCAATGAGCGCGATTCTCTTGAACATGAGGCCTGACACCTGCGTTAAACCACGCCGCAAAACGGCGTCGGCTGGGATGAATTTTCAGCTGACCGCGACTATGCCAGCCAGCTGGCTTTGGCGCCTTTCTGACTCAACAGGACCAAGGCGATTCCAACCGCCAGCACTACGCCCTGCATTGCCATCACCGCCGGGCCGCCCAGCCGCGCGCCGTCCGTAAGGACGAACAAGTTGAGATCCTGCAGCAGGATCCCAAGCAGCGAGGCAACAAATACAGGAAACGCCCAGTGCTTACGAAGCAGCAGCCCAACCGAGCCTAAAGTCCCGGCGATTACAGCCAGTGCCGTGGCTGCTACGGCCCAGAGCGGGCGAGAGGCATAGAGTTCTTGCTGCGCCGCTGGCAGCTTTGCGATATCAGCAGCGGACAGACTCAGGTCCAGGCCGAAGGCAGCCAGGCCGAGAAGATTCCAAAGCAAGGCAAGCACCGCTACAGGCTTCAACCACTTCGGTGGTGCATTCATATCTACTCCCAAGTCGCGGATGAACGTGCTCGGACAGCTAACACCTGGATTAAGCCGTACCGCGACGCGGCGTCGGCTTGGACGAATTGTCAGGCGTTCTTCGATGAACGCCGGAGAGTGCCTGTGAACACAGTACCTGGTAAGACGGTATTGAAGACCGTTCACGCGCACTCATCACTGCCGGATGCGGTGCCGACCACGGTTGATACCGGCTAGAACCAAAGTTGGAAGCATCATCTATCCCAAATCCCCTACCTCTAAACGAGCGGGCCAGGTTCCCTTTTACATGCCATGGAACTCAACCTGCCCCCGCTACTTGAAGGTTTCCATAGAACGGTTATGGGGGAATCAAACCGGGGTGGTGACGCGACATCGAGTGGAACCCATCCTCAGGAACCATCCGCGCCCATTGGCAGCATGAAGTCGGCGACCGGGTCGAGAACGATCTCCGGAAAACGCTCCGAAACAGCCTTTGCCATCTGCGCACTGGCCACGGGATCAACGGACCCCAATGCGAACGCCACATCACGCGCTTCCGCGCTGGGCCACTGGGCGTAGCTGTACCAGAGGCCATCGGCCCCCCGATGCAACCGGGAACCAAGCGAACCGCGCTCCGAGCGCAGTAACCCGGACACCTTGGACCACGCTTCGATGAAAGCACTTTCCGAACCGGAGTGAAGCCGCCAGCGGTACAGAACTGCAAAACCGGGCCCAGAAGATGCGTTTGTCGCTGTCATGTCAAATGGCACCTGATGTCTGATGAACTGGCGAACGGGATATCGGTACAACAACAGAGGAGCAAGAACGGGATCGGGTTCACTTTTACATCCCACAGAACTCAACCCGACCCCGTTACTGGCGTTGCGGCAGCAACGTCGGTTTGAATTAATTGTTAGCCGTCACGCGGTGGCACGATGAACGGGCGATTAGTGAGTAATATATAAAGCCGGAGAATGACGTTTACTATTAGGGCGTACGCGATGCTTAAGGCTGCAATAAAAATTACAATTGACCGAAGAGATGTGGATGCATTGTTTGGAATGGTTGCAACAGATAGTGTCAGTGCAGTAAGTGCAGCGATTGGCACGGCAATGACTGTGAGTGGCCGCGGAAGGCGATTTTTAATTCCACAGATTAAGCACCTTATCTCAACCTGGTCGAAAATGCCGTAAGGCAGAAGATCCCAGACGGTAACTGAGAGAGGCTTTTTGCATTTTGCACAAATTGCGGCCATTTTTATTGACGACTAACATCTGAGTTAAGCCGCGCCGAGAAGCGGCGTCGGCTTGGACGAATTGTTAGGCCTCTGGCGCATTCCGCTCCGCGGGGGTGCGCGAGAAGGCCGGCGACAGCCAAATGGATCAATCGCCTGCCGCTGATGAGACGCGGCAGCCGCCCACCAATAGAGCTGTTCAACCCCCCGGCCGGCATACCGCTCCCATCTGGCGGGATCCTGCCCTTCCAACAGCTCGCCGTTCTGGGCGAAAACCTGGTCTGCGCTGGGGAAGTGCACCATGGCCGATACGGGCAGACAGCCCAGTTCCGCTAGGAAGGAGCGCATGTTCACCGCCGCGCGGGTGCCGCCCCACTGGCCGCTGGAGTAAGTGGCGATGAGGCTTGGCTTGAATGAAAACGCCGAGCTTGGGAAGTGATTGAGCAGGTCTGCAAGCGCCGGGCTCATTGAGTGGTTGTACTCGGGGCTCAGCATGACGTAGGCATCCGACTCCCGAATAAGGTCCTCGAGGCGGGCTAACGGTTGGGGCTTGGCTCCCCGGTTGTAAGCGAAGGCAGGCTTGAACACTTCCGATACCGGGTAGGCGAGCGGATCCACACTTGTGTTTCAAAACGCTCGCGTAGATGCATCGCCAAGAAGGCAGCGACGCGTTCGCCGAGTCGAGGGGGCTGAGGCGGGGATGACACACGGCGGGAGCCGAGAAAAAGAAGGGCCTTCATTGCCGGTTCCTGAGGCCTAACGCCTGAATTAAGCCGAGTTGCGATAGCAACGTCGGCTTGAATGAATTGTTAGACAATGGTTGAGCGGAACGATCCAATGTGCAGCCATGAGTATATAAGAGTGCTAAGGATGAGAGGGTGTGTAATAAATACGGAAATGCCAATGGATAGCCATACAGGGTCTCCTCCATTGGTGATCATTATGCCGGCGACGGTGGCGGTCAGGGCTGCGATTGGGGAGATTATGGCAAAGGCTAATAGATGGATATGATTGCGAGCTTTGCAGTTTGGGCAATGTACGCTCCAGCTTTTTAAGCTCCCAATTGAGGCTAAGATGAATCCTAAAAAGCCAATATGCTCTCCGCATGTGGCGCAGCTTGAGTGTCTATCGGCCATTGTCTAACACCAGAATTAAGCCGTGCCGCGAAGCGGCATCGGCTTGAATGAATTGTTAGGCGACACTCTCATTCTTCCGCTTCCCGCCCGCAACGAATAAAAGAATTCCGAGAACGCTGATGAAACCCTCGACGAGGAGTGCAGCCGGAACCTCAAAGTGACCCTCGCCACCCCAGGATGGCCGCGAAACGCCAGGAAAAGACCCAAACAGGACGGAAGTAAAGAGGAAGGCAGTGAGCGTAAAGGCTGCGGATCTGATCTGGCCATCGCTCAGTGGGCGTGTGCGCAGGAACCATAGCCAGATCAGCTGTGGTGCTCCAAACATTGCGGTGAACATGATTGCCCCTGGAACGAACTCGCTCTCCGACATGACAGCGAAGAACTTGAAACTGGCGACGCAGATGAATGCTAACGCGAGCAAGATGGGCTTCATTGGATCTCCACGTGTCGCCTAACTCTGGAATTAAGCCGCGCCGCGTAGCGGCGTCGGCTTGAATGAATTGTTAGGCCGCGACTGCATAGGCGAGCGAGTCCGCGACCACGTAATAGTTTGCGCCCCACGCCTCATGGATGTGAAATACCGTCTCTCCGGGCTCAGCCACGAGCCCGCCGGCGGTGGAATTGCTGACCGTGAGGCCTGCAAGTGTCAGCCGCGGTGCGAGGTCGACGCGGCTGACACCGTAGAAACGAAGTAAGCCATGTTCCGAGCCGATCTCTTTGCGAATACGGAGCACTAGCTCCTGGGCCTCTGCGGACCAAGACATAACCTCGGCCTCTGCATCGGCAAGGTTTTTGGTAAGGGCCGTTGGTAGGTCTAAGAACATCTTTCTCTCGCGGCCTAACACCGGAATTAAGCCGCGCCGCGAAGCGGCGTCGGCTTGAATGAATTGTTAGGCCTTGCGCCGCTTACTGACACCACTGCTTCTCGCAAGGCACACCGTCATTGTCGCCGTCCATTTTGGTGTTGGGGCAATGCTGTACGAAGTAAGTGGCCTCGGCACAAGAACGCATCTGGGAGCAGTGGGTCCTTCCGTCACAACTGAACCTCGCTGCGACTGGGGCAGCATTTGACGGTGCTACAGCGGCCGCAGGGGGCGACGTAGCAATGGCTGCTTCTGCGGTGCTTATGGCCTTGTACTTGCCGTACCCATACCAACCGAGGGCGGCGAGGATAGCTAGGACGATTAGATTCTTCACGTTGCGATCCCCTTTGCTCGCAAGGCCTAACGCCAGAATTAAGCCGTGCCGCGAAGCGGTATCGGCTTGAATGAATTGTTAGGCACCAACCTTTGATACTCGGGCTGGTGCAACTCAGTCGCACCCAAAATACTTAGCCTCTTGCGCGCCACAGTGATCTGAGCTTGAAGTGCACGACTTGAGCATGCCTCCAGCAAGGACAAGCAAGAATAGGCAGCCGCCGACAACAGGTGCAACCTCGCCGATGAAGCTTCCTATGCTCCGTGTCCACTTGGCGTAAAACTTTGAGCGCATTGCGAGCCAAAAATCTACGCTGACTAGCGCAAAGAGCAGCGTTGGAACAGTAAGAATCAATGGCCACCATTCGCCCGTGAAGTACCAGCCACCAGCACCTAGTGCACAAGGCACAAAGAGGATTAAGAGATAGGAATGGTCTTTAAGGCTCATGGATGCTTGCTGTGCCGCCTAACTCTAAGTAGACCCCGAAAGTGGGGTGTAGCGCGGAGTATGGCCGCAGGTTGCGACGATGTGAACCGGGGAAATCCGGCGCCGGCTCAAGGGGTTGCGTTATTTCCCCGGACGGCCGGCCGGTGCCTGCGGCCGGTGTTATGCCGCAGGAAAGTCGCCATATCGATTAGACCCCCGATGCTCCGGTGTAACGCCGCTGCCGGTATGTGGCCTGATTGAGCCGGCCGGGTCGTTTTGCCCGGTCCGGCAGCCGGTTTTCCAGGCCAACGTGGCGCCGGCCTGCGCCGTTTGCAGTAACCCGCCGCCCTTCGGGGCGATCTTTTGGGGCCTGCTCCAAGCGGTTGTGGGGTCCGGCACGGGGAACCGGAGCCGTTCGCGCCGCTGTGGGCGGCTACGGGCAGCCCGGAAACGCCTGCTTTTGAGACAGAAGTCTCATCGATGCCGAAAAAAGCGGCATCGTTGCCACTTCAAGTGCCATCGTTGCCCCAAAAAGGGGCAACGTTGCCGGAAAAAGTGGCATCGATGCCCCAAAAAGGGGCAAGCGTGCCGAAAAAAGCGGCAGTGATGCCCCAAAAAGGGGCAACGTTGCCGGTCAAAGTGGCATCGATGGCGAAAAAAGCGGCATCGATGCCGTTTCAAGTGCCATCGATGCCCCTTTTTGGTGCAACGCCGCCGCGCGCCGGTC
>NZ_BAZI01000073.1 GCF_001310775.1 Stenotrophomonas pictorum JCM 9942 | reverse complement strand
CCGCGCAACCCGGACAACGAGCCGGATGTGCGCGGCCTGCCGGCCGCCAGCCCGACCCGTGGTGAAGCCAGCTTCGCCCCGCTGGACGACACCCGCCTGTCGCGCTCGCTGGACGAACTGATCGCCCGCCGCAGCAGCTTCCTCACCGACTACCAGGACGCCGCCTACGCCAACCGCTACCGCACCCTGGTGGAGACGGTGCGCAGCGCCGAGCAGCGGTCCATTCCCGGCAGCACCGCCTTGAGCGAAGCCACCGCGCGCTACTTCTTCAAGCTGATGGCCTACAAGGACGAATACGAAGTGGCCCGGCTGTACACCAGTGGCGACTTCGCCAAGCGTGTGGCAGAGAAGTTCGAAGGCGACTACCAGGTGCGCTTCCATCTGGCCCCGCCGCTGTTCGCCAAGCGCGACGAACACGGCCAGCTGCAGAAGAAGGAATACGGGCCGTGGATGTTCAAGGCCTTCGGCCTGCTGGCCAAGCTGAAGTTCCTGCGCGGCGGCCGCTTCGACGTGTTCGGTTACACCGAAGAACGCCGCAGCGAACGCCAGCTGATCAGTGACTACGAAAAGACCCTGCAGGAACTGATCGGCTCGCTGGACGCACGTCGGCTGGCGTTGGCGGTGGAGATCGCCAGCATCCCCGAGCACATCCGCGGCTACGGCCACGTCAAGGAAGCACACCTGCACGAGGCCAAGGCCCGCGAAGCCACGCTGCTGGCAACCTGGCGCAACCCCAAAGCGCTGCATATCGTGCACGCCAGCTAAGACGCGGCGACGCTGCCTGACCAACAACGCCCCGCAATGCGGGGCGTTGTTGTTTTCAGGCCCGAAGATCAGCGTCGCGGCGCAAGAATCTTCGTCAGCAGATCCGGCCTGCCGCCGATACGACGCAGATGCGGATAGCGCAGGCCGCCGCGGTAGTCGATGCGCACGGTGCGGAAGCTGTCGGCCTGCCGCACGATCAGCTCGACCGGCGCGCCGCCCTTGGCGTCGGTTACCGCCTGCTTCAGACGCGCACCGCTGTAGGCCAGCCCGTTGACCGCCAGCAGCGTCATGTCCTTGGCCAGGCCTGCCTTGAATGCGGCACTTTCCCAGCCCACCGATTGCAGCACGCCATCGCTGCCGACCTTCATTCCCAGCGAATACTGCAGATCGGTGAGCCCCTCGGCCTCGCCATCGGCGATCACCGGATTCGGCAGATCGCTGAAATACACCTCCCAGCCCGCGGCCTCCAGACCCTCCGGCGCCCGGCCATCGCGTGCTTGCAGCCGTTGGCCGATGAACGCATCCCAGTTGCCGGGTTGCACCGCTTCCAGCGCCTGCATCACGTCGCTGCGGTCGTACAGGCGGATCTCGCCCGGCTTGCCACCCTGGTGGAAACGCTTGGCGAAATCGTCCAGCGTTACCTTGCCCTTCGAGAGGCTGCGCAGGCGTGCATCCACGCCCAGCCATAGCAGCGTGCTCTCGTTGTAGAACTCGAACGCACGCTGCCAGTCGGCCCAGGCCTGCGGCTTTGAATTGAAGTCGAGGATGCCCTGATGCACGGTGTCGTGCAGGTCGCGCCATTGCCGGCCCGGCTGGGTGGCGTAGTTGGCCTGCAGCTGCGCCAGCATGCCCAGCGCGTAGTCCGGCTTCCACAGCCCGGCGCGTGCGGCCAGGACCACCGCCCAGTACTGGGTCTGGCCTTCGTACATCCACAGCTCGTCGTTGTGCATCGGCGCGTTGTAGTGCGGCACCCAAGTCGCCGCGGCCGCCAGGCCTTGCCTATCCACGCATGGGCATACTCGTGTGGCAGCAGGTCGTTGT
Organism: Stenotrophomonas pictorum JCM 9942; assembly: GCF_001310775.1. Taxonomy (GTDB): domain Bacteria; phylum Pseudomonadota; class Gammaproteobacteria; order Xanthomonadales; family Xanthomonadaceae; genus Stenotrophomonas; species Stenotrophomonas pictorum. The sequence goes on along the minus strand of NZ_BAZI01000073.1, from coordinate 8,240 downwards.
CGAGGAACGGACGCTCGCCGCGCAGGTACCCGTCGTGCATGCCGTTCTCGCTGGACTGCGCATGCTCCAGGCCGATGCCGCTGAACACGTCCGATACCGCCAGCAGGAAGTTGTAGCGGCTGTAAGGGCGCGAACCGAAGACCGCATCGGCCTCGCGCACCAGCGCGCGATGCGCCTCCAGCACCGTGGCGTCGGCCTGCAGCGCCTGCGGATTCTCCGCCACCACCTCCAGCCACACCGGCTGCCGTGCGCTGTCATCCAGTGCGAACCGCCTGAAATGGCGACCGGCGAACACCGGCGAATCGATCAGCGTCATCAACGGCAGCGTTGCGTAGTGCTCGGTGTCGCCGTCACGGCGCACCAGCTCCAGCGCGCTGCCGCTTTGCCAGCCCGCCGGCAGGCGCAAGGACGGCTTGATCTGGATGCCCCGCGCATCCACTCCGGCCGGATACAGCACCACCCGGTGCCATTGCAGATCCAGCAGATTGGGTGTCATCGCCACCCGGCCCTGGTCGGCGGCGGTCGGCGACAGGTACTGGAACTCGACCTCCAGCATGCTCACGCCCTCTGGTACCTGCAGCGTGAAGGCATACATGTCGCCGGAATCACGTGTCCATTGCAGCGACTGGCCGTTGCCGCGGATGACCAGCCCGGCCATCTGGTTGATCGGCCCGGTGGGTGCATGGTTGCCGGGGATCCATTGCGGATACCACAGGGTCAGCGCGCCGGCCGACACCGGAATGCGCTGGCGCACACGCTGGATGCGCCGCTCGATATCACGGGCGTCCACTTCAAGTTCGATCACGCCCGGATAGCGGGGCTGCACCTGCATCGCCACCTGCCGCGGGTCGCTGCGCGGGGCATCGTGCTGCTGTGCCTGCACCCACCAGGGCGCGACGCCCAGCGCCATCACCAACCACCAGTTACGTCCGTGCTTCACCACGCCCCCATCCTCGCCAGAAGTGATCGCATCCTAGCCCGCCTTCAGCGCTGCAGGCGTTGCCACACCAGCAGCCGGTTGTTGGCCGGCATTGCCACATCCTCCAACAGCCGCATTCCCTGCGCCTGCGCCAGCGCATCGACCGCCTCGAAGTCGCGGATGCCCGAGCGCGCATCGCGCGCCTTCAACCAGCCATCGAAGGCGCGGTTGCTGTCACTGGTGAAAGCGCCGCCGTAATTGAACGGTCCGTAGGCGATGAACAGCGCGGCAGGCGCCATCAGCGCCGGCAGACCGGCGAACAGCGCCTGCACGTTGTCCCAGCCCATGATGTGCAGCGTGTTGGCGGTGAACACCGCATCGAAGCACCGGTCCTCCGGCTCCGGGGGGAGCGGCTGCAATCCTGGCGATGCACCGGCCACCGCCTGCAGCGCGAACGGGGGCGGCGTGTTCGGCAACGCCGCCTCCTCCAGCCACTGCCGGATACCGGGCAGGTGATCGGCATGGTCACTGGCCTGCCAGCGCAGCCACGGCAGCGCCGCGGCGAAATGCACCGCGTGCTGGCCCGTGCCGCTGCCAATCTCCAGTACCTGGCGGGCATCGCCCAGATAGCGCTGCAGCACCGACAGGATCGGCGCGCGGTTGCGCTCGCAGGATTCGGCGTAGGGTTTGGGGATCATCACGGTGGGGGATCTGGAAAGCAGATCCGATTGTGCCGCAGTGCCGGTTTCGGCCACGCATGACCATGGTCACTTGTGTCCGGACTGCATGGCAGCCCAGATTCGGAAGTCCTGTGCGATGCCCGGCATCGCTGCCCCGGAGCCCCGCCTGCCATGCAACGCCGCCAGTTCCTCACCCTTTCCGGCCTCGGCCTTGCCGGGATGCTGCTGCCCAACGCCCGCCTGATCGCCGCCGAGGAGCTGCTCGCACCGGCGGACGTGGCCAAGAAGAAGGCCCTGGCCGACACCGTGCTGGCACTGGCCAGGCGCGGCGGCGCCAGTTACTGCGACGTGCGCATCGGCCGCTATCTCAACCAGGCCATCGTCACCCGCGAAGACAAGGTGCAGAACGTCACCAACAGCGAATCGGCCGGGGTTGGCATCCGCGTGCTAGTCAATGGTGCCTGGGGCTTCGCCGCCAGCAACCAGTCCAGCGCGCAGGGCGTGGCCGACGCCGTGACCCAGGCCATCGCCATTGCCCGTGCCAATGCGAAGATCCAGAGCCGGCCGGTGCAACTGGCGCCGACGCCGGGCGTGGGCGAGGTGCAATGGAAGACGCCGATCGTCCGCAACGCGATGGCGGTACCGGTCAAGGACAAGGTGGAGCTGCTGCTGTCGATCAACGCCGCGGCGATCAATGCCGGCGCCGATTTCATCAACTCGCAGCTGTTCCTGGTCAACGAACAGAAGTATTTCGCCTCGTCCGACGGTTCGTGGATCGACCAGGACGTGCACCGCATCTGGCTGCCGTTCACCGCCACCGCCATCGACAAGGCCAGCGGCAAATTCCGCACCCGCGCCGGGCTGTCCGCACCGGCCGGTCGCGGCTGGGAGTTCCTCGACGGCAACGCCGCCGACAAGCATCCGCTGCCCGGCGGGGTGATCGGCTACGGCGCCTCCTACGATCCGGTCGAAGACGCCATCGCCGCGGCCCGGCAGGCGCGTGCCAAGCTCAGCGCACCGTCGGTCAAACCGGGCAGGTACGACCTGGTACTGGACCCGTCCAACCTGTTTTTGACCATCCACGAGAACGTCGGCCATCCGCTGGAGCTGGACCGCGTGCTCGGCTACGAAGCCAACTACGCCGGCACCAGTTTCGCCACCCTGGACAAGCGTGAGCAGCGTTTCCAGTACGGCAGCGACATCGTCAATTTCTTCGCCGACAAGACCCAGCCCGGCTCGCTGGGCGCGGTCGGCTACGATGATGAAGGGGTCAAGACCCGGCGCTGGGATCTGGTCACCGACGGCAAGCTGGTCAATTACATGGCCACCCGCGACGAGGTGCACATCCTCGGTGAGAACGCCTCGCACGGCTGCAGCTACGCCGATTCGTGGAAGAGCGTGCAGTTCCAGCGCATGGCCAACGTCTCGCTGGCGCCGGGCAAGACCCCGCTGACCCCGGCGCAGATGGTCAAGGACGTGGAGAACGGCATCTACATCCACGGCCGCGGCTCCTACTCGATCGACCAGCAGCGTTACAACGCGCAGTTCGGCGGCCAGCTGTACTACCAGATCAAAGATGGCCAGATCACCGGCATGGTCGAAGACGCCGCCTACCAGATCCGCACGCCGGAATTCTGGAACGCCTGCAGCGCGATCTGCGATGAACGCGACTTCCGTCTGGGCGGCTCATTCTTCGACGGCAAGGGCCAGCCCTCGCAGGTGTCGGCGGTCTCGCACGGTTCGGCCACCACCCGCTTTGACGGGATCAACATCATCAACACCGCCCGCAGCCTGGGCTGAGCCGCGTCCACGCAAACCGGCGGGGAATGGCGGCAAGTGCGCACTCGCAACCGGGGTGCATGTCGAAAGTCACTACCGCTGCAGCGAGGTCCCCGCAAAAATCGAACCGTTCGCAGAGCACCGCGAAGCCATCGTCGTTTGTTGCCGTAACGCCCGCCGCGCGGGCCGTGTCCCTTGGAGAGCAGCCTTGCAAAGACGTGACTTCCTCGCCCTGACCGGGCTTACCGCAGGCGGCCTGATGCTGCCGTCGATCTTCGGCAAGGCCATCGCCGCCGAACAGCTGCTCACCGTGCTCGACCCGGCGCTGAAGAAGCGCCTGGCCGATGATGCGCTGAACGCCGCCCGCGCCGCCGGCGCCACCTACTGCGACGTGCGCATCGGCCGCTACCTGCGCCAGTTCGTGATCACCCGCGAGGACAAGGTGCAGAACGTGGTCAACACCGAGTCCACCGGCACCGGCATCCGCGTGATCGTCAACGGCGCCTGGGGCTTTGCCGCGACCAACGACCTGTCCCCGGCCGGTGTGGTCAAGGCCGCGCAGCAGGCCGCGGCCATCGCCCGGGCCAATGCCCGGGTGCAGACCGCGCCGGTGCAGCTGGCCAAGGCGCCGGGGTATGGCGAGGTGTCGTGGAAGACCCCGATCCGGAAGAACGCGATGGAAGTGCCGCTCAAGGACAAGGCCGACCTGCTGCTGGGGGTGAATGCCGCCGCCATGGAGGCCGGTGCCAGCTTCGTCAACTCGATGCTGTTCCTGGTCAACGAGCAGAAATACTTCGCCTCCACCGACGGCTCCTACATCGACCAGGACGTGCACCGGATCTGGGCGCCGATGACGGTCACCGCCATCGACAAGAGCAGCGGCAAGTTCCGTACCCGGGGCGGGCTGTCCTCGCCGATGGGGCTGGGCTTCGAGTACCTGGACGGCGACGCCTCCGGCAAGACCGTGCTGCCCAATGGCGTGGTGGTCTACGGCCAGTCCTACGACATGCGCGAGGACGCCATCGCCGCGGCCAAGCAGGCGCAGGAGAAGCTCAAGGCGCCGTCGGTGAAACCGGGCAAGTACGACCTCGTGCTCGATCCGTCGCACACTTGGCTGACCATCCACGAAGCGGTCGGCCACCCGCTGGAGCTGGACCGCGTGCTCGGCTACGAAGCCAATTACGCCGGCACCAGCTTCGCCACGCTGGACAAGCGCGAGCAGCGTTTCCAGTACGGCAGCGACAAGGTCACCATGTTCGCCGACAAGACCCAGCCCGGTTCGCTGGGCGCGGTCGGCTACGACGATGAAGGTGTCAAGACCAAGCGCTGGAACCTGATCACCGACGGCAAGCTGGTGGACTACCAGACCATCCGCGACCAGGCCCACATCCTGGGCAAGACCGAATCGGACGGCTGCTGCTATGCCGATTCGTGGTCCTCGGTGCAGTTCCAGCGCATGGCGAACGTGTCGATGGCGCCGGGCAAGACCCCGCTGTCGGTGGCCGAGCTGGTCAAGGACGTGGAGAACGGCATCTACATCATCGGCGACGGCTCGTTCTCGATCGACCAGCAGCGCTACAACGCGCAGTTCGGCGGCCAGCTGTTCTACGAGATCAAGAACGGCCAGATCACCGGCATGCTCGAAGACGTGGCCTACCAGATCCGCACGCCGGAATTCTGGAACGCCTGCGTGGCCGTGGCCGATGAACGCGACTACCGCCTGGGCGGTTCGTTCTTCGACGGCAAGGGCCAGCCGGGCCAGGTCTCGGCGGTTTCGCACGGTTCTTCCACCGCCCGTTTCAACGGCATCAACGTCATCAACACCGCCCGCAGCCTCGGCTGACCGGTAAGGAGCCCCTGAACCATGAGCATCTTCACCGAACAGGAAGCCAAGGCCATCCTGGACAAGGTCATCGCGCTGTCCAAGGCCGATGAATGCACCGCCACGCTGGCCGGCTCGGTCGATGGCAACATCCGCTTCGCGCTGAACAACGTCTCCACCAGCGGCATCGTCAGCAATGCCGAGCTGGCCGTGCAGGTGGCCTTCGGCAAGCGCGTGGGCACCGCCTCGATCAACGAGTTCGACGACGCCTCGCTGGAGCGCGTGGTGCGCCGCGCCGAAGACCTGGCCCGCCTGGCGCCGGAGAACCCGGAGTTCATGCCGGCCATCGGCAAGCAGCAGTACACGCCCAGCCCGACCTTCAGCGCCTCCACCGCCGCGATCGACCCGGAGTTCCGCGCCCAGGTGGCCGCCGATTCGATCACGCCCTGCCGCGGCAACGGCCTGGTCGCCGCCGGCTTCCTGGAGGATGGCAACAGCTTCATCGCCACCGCCAACAGCAACGGCAATTTCGGCTACCAGCAGGCGACCAACTTCAACTACACCTGCACCGTGCGCACCGAGGACGGCCGTGGCTCGGGCTGGGTCGGGCGCAACCTCAAGGACGCGGCCGATTTCAGGGCCAGCCAGGAAATCGAGATCGCCAAGCGCAAGGCGATCGAATCGGCCGAGGCCAAGGCGCTGGAGCCGGGCAAGTACACGGTCATCCTGGAGCCGGCCGCCGCCGCCGGCCTGATCAGCTTCATGATGAATTTCTTCGACGCGCGCGCGGCCGACGAAGGCCGCAGCTTCCTGTCCAGGAAGGGCGGTGGCAACAAGCTCGGCGAGCAGGTCTACGACCCGCGCGTGACCATGCTCGCCGATCCGTGGCACCCGGACGCCCCGGTGCTGCCGTGGGATGGCGAAGGCATGCCGCGCGAGAAGCTGGCGATCATCGACAAGGGCAGGATCGCCAACCTCAACTATTCGCGCTACTGGGCGCAGAAGCAGGGCAAGACCGCCAACGCGCGGCCGGGCAACCTGCTGATGGCCGGTGGCGACAAGTCCACCGCCGAGCTGGTCAAGGGCACGCAGAAGGGCATCCTGGTCACCCGCACCTGGTACATCCGCATGGTCGATCCGCAGACCGTGCTGCTGACCGGACTGACCCGCGACGGCACGTTCTACATCGAGAACGGCCAGATCAAGCATCCGGTGAAGAACTTCCGCTTCAACGAGTCGCCGGTGATCATGCTCAACAACATCGAGGAGCTGGGCAAGCCGGTGCGCGTGGCCGGTGACGAGTCCAGCCTGGTGATGATGATCCCGCCGATGAAGCTGCGCGATTTCACCTTCACCTCGTTGTCGGACGCGGTCTAGGCAAATCCGCGTCGCGGGCCTGGCCCCCGGGTTGCGCTTGCGCGGAACCCGGGGTCCCGCGCTCCGGGCCGGCCGATTCCACCGCGGCTGCCGCCACGCCCCCTTTTCCCAAGGGGGGACCTGCTCCCGAGATGTCCACGTCTGTGTCCCAGCCCCGTCTAACGCGAGCGCAATTCCTCCACCTGCTGCTGGGCGGCACGGTGGCGGCCGCCTTGCCGGGGCGGGTCCACGCCCAGGCCAGCCGTTACGACTTCTGGTTCACCCGATTGAAGTACGACTCCGGCGACTGGGATGTGGATGCGCGCATGCCATCCAACCTGCTCACCTCGCTGGTGGACTACACCACGCTGCGCGTTGACCCGAAGGAACACGTCATCGCGCTGGCCGATCCGAAGATGCTGGCCGCACCGTTCTGCTATCTGGCCGGACACAAGCTGGTCGAGTTCAATCCGGACGAACGCCGCAACTTCGAGCGCTACGTGCGCAATGGCGGCTTCGTCTTCGTCGATGACTGCAACCACGACATCGACGGCCTGTTCGCCACCTCGTTTGAAGCGCAGATGCGCAGCATCTTCGGTGCCAACGCGCTGAAGAAGCTGCCAAACACCCATGCGCTGTACAACAGCTTCTTCAGGTTTCCCGAGGGTCCACCGGCCACCGGCTTCGAGCTCAACGGCTGGGGCGATGACCTGGTCCACGACTACCTGAAAGGGATCGAGATCGATGGCCGGCTCGGCGTGCTCTACAGCAACAAGGACTACGGCTGCGAATGGGATTACGACTGGCGCAACAAACGCTTCCTGGCCGAAGACAACACGAAGTTCGCCGTGAACATCGTGATGTACGCACTCACGCACTGACCCCACTGGTGACCGCATGACCGCTACCGATCTGGACTCCCTGCTGCCGCGCCTGGACACGCTGCGCAGCGCGCTCGCACAGGCCGTGGTCGGCCAGCACGAGGTGGTCGAACACCTGCTGATCGGCCTGCTGGCCGGCGGCCACTGCCTGCTCGAAGGGGCCCCCGGCCTGGGCAAGACGCTGTTGGTGCGCTCGCTCGGCCAGGCGCTGGAGCTGCAGTTCCGGCGTGTGCAGTTCACCCCCGACCTGATGCCCAGCGACATCCTCGGCACCGAGCTGCTGGAAGAAGACCACGGCACCGGCAAGCGCGCGTTCCGCTTCCAGCAAGGGCCGGTGTTCACCAACCTGCTGCTGGCCGACGAGCTCAACCGCACCCCGCCCAAGACCCAGGCCGCGCTGCTGGAAGCGATGCAGGAGCGCACCGTCAGCTATGCCGGCACCACCTACGCGCTGCCGGCGCCGTTCTTCGTGCTGGCCACGCAGAACCCGATCGAGCAGGCCGGCACCTATCCGCTGCCGGAAGCCCAGCTGGACCGCTTCCTGCTGCATGTCCGCGTCGACTACCCCAGCGAAGCCGAAGAACGCGACATCCTCGCCCAGACCACCGGCAGCCACAGCGGCACCGTGCCCAAGGTGATGGATGCCGATGCGGTGAAGGCGCTGCAGCTGGCAGTGCGCGAGGTGCATGTCAGCCCCGACCTGCTCAGCTGGATCACCCGACTGGTCCGCGCCAGCCGCCCCGGCGAGGGTGCCCCGGCCGAGGTGAACAACTGGATCAAATGGGGCGCCGGCCCGCGCGCCG